>JADFKM010000034.1 GCA_022564935.1 Candidatus Dadabacteria bacterium | reverse complement strand
TAAGGCCCTTCCGCACGGCAAGTTTTGCCGTCTCATAAGCCAGCTCATAAAAAACGGTAGGCTCAGTATATGTGTATGCGATTGTCTTGCTGCCGGAAGCCACGGCCGATTCTACGATTTGGGAGGGGGTTAGCCTTTCTCCGGGAACAGTCTCATCCAGCAGCGTGGATAGCACCTCCGGCTCTTCCTTCTTGACTTCTGAGGTGTGCAGACGAGCCCTTTTCGGATATTGCGCAATGTCCCAGTTCTGACAGAAAAAACACCTGAAGTTGCATCCCACGGTGGCTATGGAATAAGCCCTTGAGCCGGGATAGAAATGAAACAGCGGCTTCTTCTCGATAGGGTCGATGTGGCGCGCTATAACTCTAGAGTCTACGAGCGTGTATAATGTCCCGCACAGGTTTATCCTCACCCCGCACACCCCTGGTTTCCCCTCTTTTATCTTGCACCACTGGCTGCAGAGCGTGCACAGCACCCTGTTCCCATCCAGCCTTTCATAGAATAGCGCTTCCTTCATAACCTGAGTTCCTGCCGATTATTTCTTGCTCTTTTTCGCAATATATATAGATTTCAAGCCCGTTTAATTCTATACATAGACGCCTAAAGATAATATAATAACGAATCTTCGCCGTGTGGGTGCCTCAGTTACGCCACTTTAACCGTGTAGCCCCATAACTGTGTTACTCTTTTCCGGGGCCTTTGGTGAACGGACTACGCCGTCTCTACTCCCATAATCGGCTGTTGTAAAAAAAGCGACTGCAGAGAAATAGTCGGGTGTTCTATGGAGGGTGCTTGGGTTGTATGACCTACCACGCAGTCACGCTCACCATATCCACATCGGCGTCTTCGCGTGAGTTGGACATCTTGCCCCTGAAGCGGAGCATAAGGGAGTCGATGCCGGTAAACTCAAAGCTCTCGGCGAACCACACGTTCTCCGTGTCAACGTTGCCGCGCAGCCTGGTGACCTCAGACCACGAAGCTCCGCCGTCAATAGAGACGTCGAAGGCGAGGTACTCACCGCTGTCGAGACCCCTTTCTATGAGCCAGGAAAAATCGACCGTGGCGTTCGTCCTTCCCTGAAGGTCTATTAGCAGAGAGGTGAGGGTGGAGTCCCTAGCCCTTCCATCGACCTCTGCCGAGTAGTTCCCATCCACGGAGCGCTGGCTCGAGCGTCTCCAGTCGTTCTGGAAATCCTGCGTCCAGCTGCCAAGCCCGCCCTCGAAGCTGTCCTCGAATACGACTGCCTCCAGAGGCACGTCGGCGACATTCACAATGAACTCCTGCGTGTCCGATAGGCCTAGGTCGTCCTCGACCGAGACGCTCACGAAGTTGTCTCCCACCTGGGAGCTTGAAGGCGTCCATTCGATAAGCCCTGTAAGGGGGTCGATAGTCATGCCAGCGGGGGGAGAGTTCAGGAAATAGGTCAAATTGTCACCCGGGTCTAAGTCGGTGGCATCCACGTCATATGAATAGAGCACGTCGACCGTTGCGGATGTTACGGGTGAAGTGGTGATTTGCGGCTGTTCGTTTATGTTGTCGACAGTTACAGAGATGGTGTCGTTTGCAGTCTGAAGCGCCGTGTCCGTTGCTCTTGCTTTGATGGTGTAGGGGCCGCCGTCCGGGACGGTTGCCGAGTTCCATGAGAATTCATACGGCGCGGTGCCATCGGAGCCCACAAGCACGTCGTTGACATAGAACTCCACGTTTGTCACGGCATAGTCGTCGTTTGCTGTAGCGGTAATGTTTAAGACTCCGTCGAGTAGGGAGCCGTCCAGCGGGCTTGTGATGGATACTGTGGGGGGATTGTCCACCGGCCCGGCAGTCCACCCCAAGGCGGCCGCTGCATTCACTAATCCGTAGCCGAAAACATCGTCCCTGCCTGCAGCTCCAAGGTCGTCTGCTGTGGATTCCAGGGCAGTTCTGACTTCATCGGGGGTTGAGGCGGCGCCGCTGGAGATTATGAGCGCTGCGACTCCGGCCACATGCGGTGATGCCATCGATGTGCCCTGGAAGAAGTAGTATGCCCAGTCGTTGGTGCTGCTTCCGAACGTCTGCTGGAGAACGCCGTCGACATAGCCGTCGTTGTTGCTGTCCGCAGTGTTGTCTCCGCCCGGCGCGACTATGTCGAGGCTCGGGCCGTAGTTTGAATAGTAGGCAAGGTTTTTGTTAAAGTCCGTGGCGCCAACCGCAATAACGTAGTTGTCATAGGCGGCTGGATAAGAAACGATATTCGCCTCGTCGTTACCGGCTGCGGCCACGATGGTTACCCCCTGATTGTAGGCGTACGCAAGGGCCTGCTCAAGCGTGATTGAAGGGGAGGGGCCTCCGAGAGACATATTGATCACGTCGGCTCCGTTATCAGCGGCCCATATTATAGCGTCGGCGATGTCGGCGTAGCTCCCGCTGCCGTATCTATTAAGCACCTTTAGGGGCATAAGGCTTGCTCCATGTGCCACTCCTGCGACTCCGATGAAGTTATTTGTAGACTGAGCCAGGGTTCCCGCGACATGTGTGCCGTGGCTGTTATCGTCATTTGGATGCGAGTCGCCGTTTACGAAGTCCCACCCCGGAACGAAGGATGTGTCGGCCAGGTCGGGAGCTTGGTAATACCTTCTCCACCAGCTTTGGCGATAGTACTCGTACGCTACCCCCGTGTCGATAACGGCGATTATCACGCCGGAGCCGTTACTAAAGTCCCAGGCCTCCTCCATTCCTATGCCGCCGTTGATGTCGTTGTCGAAGTGCCACTGAAACGGGTAGAACTCGTCGTTCGGAACTTCAAGGGTTTTGGCGATGAAGTTCGGCTCTGCGTATTCAACGTCGCTTCTTGCGGAGAAGCGTGCTACCTCGCCAAGTAAGCTGATACCTGAGGGAATGCCTATTCTCGTGAATCTTCTGTCACCTTTGAACTTTACGATGATTTCGTTTGACTTGAATTTTGCAAGCACATTTCCAATAAAAGCCTCTATTTCGTCCGGTAAAGAGGGAAAGGGAGGGTTGGATGAGCCGTCTGAGTCGAAATCCGTCGAGCCGGTTCGAAACTGAGCGGCTGCGGGGGTAGTGACGACGGGATTAATAAAGGAAAAGAAAGCGAAAATTAAAATACTTAAGCTGAATGTGATTTTTCTCATGCTCATTGGTCTCCCGGGGTAAAGTCCATCCTTGCTAATTAGAGAAAGGCAATAACCATGCCACCCCTATTGATTTTAACGTAAAGAAGGAAAAGTAGCAATATAACTGCCCACCCACATTGAATTTCCCTCCATAACCTCTGCCGTCCACTGTACATATCATTGATTGGGTATTGACACAGATTGTAACAAAATGTGAAATGTATGGACATTTAATGGCAAAACTGTGAAAGAAACTTCCTACAAGCCGATGCACTAGTCACTAAAAGTGTTTACAGGTTAAGACTCAATAAAGTAGAAAGAGTCATGGTCTTCCGGAGTCACGTCGAACCCGACGACATGCATTGTAAACTCTATCCCCGCCTGCTTGTGTTCCCTAACAACGGCGCAAGGGTCGCCTTTCGCGTAATTCAGGGTTATTTGCGCGGGCGTTATAATAAGGAGGAGCGTCGATGTTTATAGCTGTCGGATACGAGATCGCAGATATTGCGAAATTCTGGGGAATATCAAAATCCGTCAGTATCCCGGATGGCTTGAAGCTCCATTCAACACTTCCCGGCGCCGACTGCTCGAAGATGAACTGTCTTTGGGAGCCGGTTCTATTGATGAAGTGAAGGGGTTTTTGGTAAGCTCATTCGCCGGGACGAGCAACAACGAATACTGCGAGGTGAACGCTGGTTAAGCCATTGGATTGACGGGGTAAATTCCTGACGTAGCTTTATCAGTCCGGTGCTGATTCCTGCAACCGGCTGATTACGTTTTATCGAGCGTCCGGCGTCGAGAAATTGTCGGTCGGATGGGATTTTGTCGGGCCGTAGCATCTTTTGAGCATTTTCTGTTTCTAAGTAATATAGCAGCTTGGCGCCTGATTATAGGCGCTGATGTTATTAGGAGGGGGCTCATGAAAACGGTTCTTTTATTTTTTGCTGCATTGTCGACTGTGGTTCTTCTTACCCATTGCGCTCAAAAGGGAGTGGACAATGTGGATACGGTCGGGGGTTTGATGAATGAAGGCATGTCTATGCTTCGTGCCGAGAGGTACGAGGAGGCTACCCTGTATTTTGACAAGGCACTTGAGGAAAGCCCGTGGGAAATGGGAGCGCTTCATGGAAAGGGAGCGGCCCTCACGAGGCTCGGCAGGTTTGAGGAAGCTTTGGGTGTTTATAACCGTTCCCTGCAAATTAACGGCAGCGACCCCATAGCCTGGAACGATAAGGGCCTTGTTCTTAGCCTTATGGGCAGGGGAGACGAGGCATTGGAGGCCATCGACAGGTCGATTACTATCAAGCCCGGATATGCCGACGCGTGGTTCAACAAGGCTACTGTGCTTGGTGAGCTTGGAAGGTATGAAGAGGAGATAGTGGCGTTTGAAAAGGCCCGGGAGCTCAACTCACCGAAGTAGCGGGTCCGGTTCTTTCAGCCTGATGATTGCGAGGCTTCACCGCTAACTCTCTACGGCTCGATTAAGGGACGTAGGTTGTCTACTGCGAGAAATCTCCTTCTCCCCACAGTGCTTCCTGGATAGAGACCTCTATACATCTTGTTCTGTGGTATTAAAATAACCTCACACAAAACGCTAAAGACCGACTCTTTGGGAGTAGTGGCGTATGTCGACTAAAAGTACTGCTGCTATATTGCTGATTTCTTTGGCCCTGATTGCGTTCTTGCTCCTTTTGTATAAGGGAATAGATGAGAGGGGTGAGTTGATAACAGGCCCCGTTCCCAGAGTGGGGGTCGAGCCTACTCCGCCGCTGTCGTCTATGGTGGCGGTAAGGCTCACTGAGGGCAACGGCAACGGCGCGGCGAACATCACCGACTACGTAAAGGCTCTTGTCGAGATGTACGCCTCAGGTAAGCTGCCCGCCCACATCGAGTTCCCGCTCGCCAACTCGACCGGTGATGAGGTAAGGCAGATAACGGGCCTTGGTCACCAGGTAGTAATCAGGTGGCTCGACCCGATAACACTAGACACCTCGGCCGACGCCCCCCGGTTCGGGGCAAAGGGCGACTACCTCGCATACTTCGGCGACGGCTGGGACGCAGATTGGAAGGACGGTGTGGTGGGAAGCCCGCCGCAGCTAAGCGGCAGCGGGGACTCAGGATGGATATGGTCGAACCACGAATACGTCTCGGGCATTCCTCCGTCCCCCGGAAGCGCGCCCACCGGAGAACACCTTATCCTCGCCCGGTTCCTCCGGCGCATGGGCATCTTAACAAACGACGTCTCATCGGCCCGGTGGCCGCAGGACGCCCTGGACACCTACGTAAAATACTACAAGCGTCAGCTCGGGGGCTCATGGCTCAGGGTAATGAAAGACGGCAGGGGGAGGTGGGTAGTCGACCGCACAGCTACGAATCTCAGGTACGACGCCACAAGCCGCACCCTCGTTAGGGTCACCGGATACGGCGTAAGCGCCCTCGACCATGACGACACCGGAAAGCCCCTTCCTGAGAACGTGGTTTCCGGGACACTGGCGAACTGCTCCGGCGCTCAGACCCCGTGGGGGACGGTAATCAGCGCCGAGGAGAACGCCCAGGGCTACTACGGCGACTTCGAAGCCTGCTGGAACCGAAAGCGTCGTTTCACTCCCGGCATGGGGTGCGGCCCCGGGGCAAACATCAATCTCCCGACGGCGCCGAGCCGCGCGTCCCACTTCGGAGCCTCCTCAAGTCCGGCCGAGCGCCATAACAGGGATATGTACGGGTTTCTCGTCGAGATAGACCCGGGCATTCCTCCAGACACTTACTATAAGAGCATGAGGGACGGCGGGGACGGCACGGGCCACAGGAAGATAGGCTCGATGGGCAGGGCCAGGTGGGAGAACGCCGCCATTGTGACGGACAAAAATTTCCGGTTATTCCCCGGTAAGCAGGTGGTGATTTACGGGGCCAACGACCGTCCCGGGGGAAGAATATACAAATTTGTCAGCACCCGTCCCTATACGAAAGGGATGTCAAGAGCGGAGGTTAGGGCGCTGCTCGACAGCGGGACGCTTTTCGTCGCCCATTTCGAAGGACTCGATAACGCCACGGGACTGATCCTCCATGCCACGGGGGAGCCCCCGGTACCCGAGTACCCGGGCACGGGCAGGTGGATAGAGCTCAGCGTGGACTCGGGTGATATAGCGCCCAACGCCTCGGCTCTCGGCTCGACGCGAAAAACGGTGGGAGAGGCCCTCGCGGACATCAACTGGAACGGTATCGGCGGTTTCCCCACGCAGAATGACGTTCTTTCAGCGCTGTTCACGGCTTCGAGCAAGATTGGGGTCATGGAGCTAAACCGACCTGAAGACGTCGAATGGAACCCCCGGGACCCCTCCGGGAGGCCGACGTTATACGTTGCGTTTACAGGAAACACCGCGCCTGCTGCGCTCGACCAGGACGGGGTGCTGATCGGGCACGGCTCCAAGCAGGGGCCGCCGCCCGTCCGGAGCGACCGCACCGGCTCCATATTCGCCGTCGAGGAGCACGACCCCCAAAGCCCGTGGGAATCGGACACCTTTAATTTCTACACGGTGTTCATCGGCAAACATGGTACGGGGCCCTTCGACGCAGCGAACCCCGACAACCTGGCAATCGATGCAGACGGCGGCCTCTGGTTCGAGACCGATGGGAACTTTAGCATAAACGGTACGGCAGACGCAATCTATTACCTCGACATGGACTCACTCCACAGGGCCGGCCGAACGGGGGTCGTCAACCCCGCTTACGGCCTGCCGTTCAGGGTAATCGCCGTCCCCGGAGGCTCGGAGCCGACCGGACAGACATTCAGCTCCAACATGGAAACCCTGTTCTTCAACGTCCAGCATCCCGGCGGATGGTCGGCGCGCAGCGTTCTACCCCGGCCTAGATGAGCCTGAGCTCTTTTGTGCATATGTTCATTCATTGAGAAGGCGGGAAAACAGCGAGGTTGGGCACCTAGGCTTCGATTTCGAACAGTTTGGTCTTTTTATAAAAAGTGTCTCTCGAGATGCCGAGCACCTTTGCCGCTTTTGATTTATTCCCCTTGCATTCCCTGATGGCCTGCTCTATCGCCACCCTTTCAAGCTCCACGAGGGAAAGGCTTGTCTCCTGGGCTTTAGCTACGGAGAGCAGGAGATGGCTTTTTATGTCTTTTTCCGTGATTTCGGTTCTATTAGGAGGCATTACGGCGATAATACGTTCGATCAAATTTTCAAGCTCCCTTATATTCCCCGGGAAACCGTAGCGATACAGAGTTATAAGGCCGCTTTCCGTAATCCCCATTATGTTTTTCGAATACGCATTGTTAAAGGCGCGTATGAAATGCTCGACAAGGAGGGGTATGTCCTCTCTTCTCTTTCTCAAGGGGGGGAGGTCGATCAAAATCACTGCCAGATGGAAGAACATGTCTTCCCTTAAATACGTGTTTTTAAGCTCATCGAGGGTTCTGTTGGTGGCTGAGATGATTCGTATATCTACCGGTAGCTCGGTCGCGCTACCTATTGGTCTTACTTTTCTCTCCTGCAGCGCCCTAAGCAGTCGAACCTGGAATTCCTTGGGCATCTCACCGATCTCGTCGAGAAAAATCGTTCCTTATATCGGCGGCCATGAAAAGTCCTTCGTGATCTTTTAGCGCACCCGTAAACGAGCCCTTTTTGTACCCGAACAGCTCCGATTCCAGGAGCTCTTTGGGGATTGCCTCGCAGTTTACGCCTATAAAAGGCTCGTTCCCTCGTTTGCTTTTGACGTGTATCGCCTTTGCGATCAGCTCCTTGCCGGTGCCGGTTTCGCCTACTATCAGCGCCGGGGCGTCGCTGCTTACAGCTGCCGAAGCCACTTCGAACACGTCCATCATTGCCTGAGAGGAGCTTATGATGTTTTCAAACCCGTACTTGTCGGAAACCAATTCCCGTAAATTCGTGACTCTGTTCTCCAGGTAGGCACGGGTTTTTATGGCCTCCAGCTTCTTGAGCAGCACGTCTTTGTCGAAAGGCTTGGGAATGAAATCGGACGCCCCCCGTTTTATAGCTTCAACGGCGGTGGGAATGGTGCCCTGTCCCGTCATTATGATAAGATCCGTTTCCGGGTGAGCCTCCTTCAGCTTGCTGATGAGGGTGAACCCGTCCCCATTTCGGCATCGCGAGGTCTAGGAGCGCTGTGAGCATACTAGGGACTGTGGAAGCCAGATTAACTTCTTCCCCGGAAGACGCCGTCAACACTTCGTACCCCGAATCTTCTAGGACGGCACGGAGTGCTATCAATATGCTGGTGTGGTCGTCGACCGAAAGAACGTTAAAATTTTTCAACTTGCCGCCCACCTATAAATCTAAAACGATATTCTAAGTTTACTCTTTAGAAGTGCCCGAGGAATCGGCCAAGCGGAGCCGGCAGCAAAAACATAGTGTGCAGCGGCTCTTAGAGAGATTGAGGCAGTCATGGTGAGTTTATTATACCTTACTTATATTCTATGCTCTTGAGCACATCCCCTTCTCCAGATAACAGGAACCAATGTGTCATGGAAGGTCTTTATTTTGAAAAAAGGGACTATAGTAATGCAGTTTTAATGATAAACACTCCTAATATTTAGCTACACTTCATTTTATGATTTATTTCAACCCCTGGAAACAAGTTAGCTGTATCGGGTGTGAAAATTGAACTCCGGCCTCAACGGCATTTTATCAAAGTCCAGTTCTATTAAAAAATCCATTCTGTTTATAGGGTTTGTCCCAGACCGTATTAAATATATTAAAAAGGGTTATCTAAATTTCAAATTGGGATTATAATTTCCTATAATAGATATGGGTGGTTCATTTGAGGTAACGAGATGAAGAAGTTGTACATAATAACGAACTGGCATACGGGTGAAACGGTTGCCGAAGGAGAGGCGGAGTCTTTGCTGAAAGTTGTCGAGGCCAAAAAAGCCAATCTCAACGGGGCCAACTTGAGTGGAGCAAACACCGATTTGTCGGGGGGGAATTTGAAGGGCGCAAGTCTGATCGGAGCTCATATGAAAGGGGCCAACCTTGCGGGGTGTGACTTTACGGGCGCTGAGCTGAGGAATGCCGATCTCAGGTTCGCAGACTTGAGCGGAGCGACCTTTTGTAGAGCCAAGATGGGCGATGTCGACCTTTTCGGAGCAAACCTCTGTGGTGCGGACTTTACCGAAGCACTTCTTGGGGGCTCAAACCTTAGCGGTGCGGACATGACCAAGTCTGTCCTTATAGAAGCTGATTTCATGGGTGCCAACTTCCAGCATACAAACCTATCTGGCGCCTATCTCTTGGGAGCCAACTTGAAATACTCCGACTTCAGGGAGGTTAATTTCTCTTCAGCCGACCTCAGTACCGCTGACCTCAGCGGCGCCGATTTGAGAAATACGGATTTCTCCGGGGCTACCCTTAAAGGTGCAATTCTTGAAGGGTCGAATCTGGAAGACACGTTTAAGATCACGATAGATCAGTTAAAGGACACGAAATCGCTTTTCGATACGAAATTCCACCCCGCCATCAAGCAGCTCGTCGAAGCCGAATGCGCCCATTTGCTCAGAGAGGCCACCCGGCCGGGCTTCGCACGATAGGCACGTGCCCCAAGATTCCTCTAACGGACGACGGATAGAGGTTTGCGGCCGTGTGTTTTTGCGCTTAAGCTATTGCCAACGCCTGAAGTTTCCTTATAATTATATTTCTTCACGATTACGCTGCGACTGGAGATCAAAATGGCTCGAAGGTGTGTGCTCACAGGCAAAGGCCCGTTAGTTGGCAACAACGTTTCACATGCAAATAACCGTACCAAAAGGCGTCAATTGCCCAACTTGAAAAGCAAGAGGCTGTATGTCCCTGAGCTTGGGAGATGGGTTAGGGTCAAGTTGTCTATAAGCGCCCTGCGCACGGTTACAAAGAAGGGCGGACTCTTAAAGTTTCTAAGGCATGAGGGACTCAGCTTAAAAGACGTTACATAACAACTTTCCGGTGCGTATCTGCCGTGCTTATGTTGTGAGCGGGTGTCGGTTTCCCGTGACCTTTTTTCCAGTGATAAAACTATGCCCGTCACGCAGGACGTGGGAATAACAGTTGTCCCGATCCTGTGCTTTTCTGAAGACGCTTTGAGAAATCTTGCGGCATGCTCGAGTCCCGAAGCACGTTTTCTTTCTTTACAATCAATTTTTCGGCGTATACTTTAGGTCTAAATGGCCCTTGATTTTCCAGGGCTAAATTCCGGGCTCCATTGCATAACTTAAAGCCGTTATTTAATATTTTTCTAATACATAAACCCTGAGAGGAAACCGATGCTCACCCTCGTACATTATGGGGAACTCTTTCTGAAGGGAAAGAACAGGAGATCGTTTGAGGAGAAGCTCAAAGGCAACATATCCAGGGCCGTAGGGGGCAGTGTGAAGGTGCTCGACGGCCGTATGGTCGTAGAGGGCGGCAGTCCGGAGCTGCTTAGGACTGTGCCGGGGGTCGCGTGGTTTGCGAGGGCCTTCGTTGTGCACAAGGACGTGGATGAAATCTGTGGCGCTGTGCTCGGTTTGATAGAGCCGAAGGTCTCGGGCGGCCCCAGCTTCGGGGTGTTCGTGAAGAGGGCCGATAAAATGTTCCGTCCGGGGTCGATGGAGCTTGCTAAGACGGTCGGCGAAAAGGTAGTGCGACAATATGGTCTTAGCGTGAATCTCAAAAATCCCGACCTGCCGATCTACATTGAGATCGCCGAGCGGTGCTACATCCACTTCGAGCGCATAAACGGAGTGGGGGGGCTTCCCGTCGGGAGCAGCGGACAGGTGCTGTGCCTTCTATCCGGCGGCATCGATTCCCCAGTATCCGCATATTCGATGATGAAAAGGGGCTGCCGGGTGGATTTTATCCACTTCCACGCGTTCCCCTCAAACGAGCAGATCGAAGGCTCGAAGATAATAAGGCTCGTTGAGAGTCTCAACAGGTTCCAGTGCTCCTCGAAGCTGTTTGTCGTGCCGTATTTCCCGTTTCAGCTCGGCCTGCTCACAGCGGGAATAGGGGCCGGTTACGAGATGGTCTTGTTCCGCCGTTTCATGGTAAGGCTCTCTCAGATGGTTGCGCAGGAGCGGGGCCACGGCGCCCTCGTCACGGGAGACAGCCTGGGGCAGGTTGCCTCGCAGACTATAGAGAACATCACGGCTGTATACGAGGTCTCTCGGATCCCGATGCTCCAGCCCTTAATCTCTTTTAACAAGACCGAGATAGTCGAGCTGTCGAAAGTTATCGGCGCCTATGAGACTTCGATAGAGCCTTACAAAGACTGCTGCTCCATAATCGTGGCCCACCCGAAGACGAAGGCCAAGCCGGAAGTGGTGAGGGCAATCGAGAAGAAGCTGGATATTGAGTCCGTGTTGGAGCAAACCCTTGCCCGTGTAACGACGCTTGAGCTCGGTACCGGCACAGACCATGGGGAGCGTAAGAGCTCCGGGAGTGTTTCTTAGCATCGCCCTCGAGGAGTATCTAATTGTTCATAACGGTGGAGGGCTGGAGCGCGCGGGTGAGAGGAAATGCCGAGGCTATCTGAGGTTATCTGGGGATCAATCATAGAGGAAATATACCGGTTGATACTTTAAATGAGGCATCGTCTTCGTATTGGTAATATCGGGTGACCGGCCCCGTGCCATGAATGGATCACGACCTCGTTTAAGGGGTACGGATTCTGGTGTCGCTCAATGATGATTCGGGCCCGTATGGAAAGGGAAATATAAATGAATTCAAGCCAGTCTATCTCAGTAGTGCTTCCTGCCTATAACGAGCGGGGAAATATAGCAGATACGGTAAAGGGCTGCATTGAATTCGCGGGTGGAAAGCTCCCCGATTACGAGATCATAGTGGTAGATGACGGCTCCACGGACAGAACCGGCGCCCTCGTCAATCGTATAGCGGAGGTCAACCCTAAAGTAAGGCTTGTAAGTCACAGACTCAATCGAGGCTACGGCTCGGCCCTGAAGAGCGGTTTTGAAGCAGCTGGCAAGGACTACATATTTTTAATTGACAGCGAACGGCCAGTTCGATATCCGAGACATTGAAAACTCCTTAAGCACACCGGCAGATTCGATGTGGTCATCGGTTATCGAAGCAGGAGAGCAGACCCCTTGATTCGGTCCGTTTACGCCTGGTGTTACCGCATAGTTTTGATGCTCAGTATGGGTCTTGATGTAAGGGACGTCGACTGCGCCTTCAAGCTGCTTCCGAGAGCTGCATATACATCGGTGAAGCCCCCTGCGCTCGGATGGAGCGCTCCTCAAGCGCGCAGCTGCTTTGGAAGCTAAAGCGCGGGGGTTGTTCCATAGGGGAGGTTCCCGTGAGGCATTTGCCCCGCAGATTCGGAGCTCAGATCGGAGGCAGCGTTAAGGTGATTCTAAAGGCGGTTAAGGAGCTTTTTGTTTTGCTTTTTAAACGGAGTGAGTAGTTTTTAACGGATAGTGAGAATCCACAAAATCACAAATCCTCGATTTGCAATGTACCGATTAGCGAGAAGCAAATATGCTCTCCCATTAGTCCTGCTTGTGCTCGGACTCGTGAGCCGGTTTGCTTTCATCTGGCATCCCCGCGAAGTGGTCTTCGATGAGACGCATTTCGGCAAATTCATAAACGCCTACTTTACGGGAGAGTATTTCTTCGATATCCACCCCCCGCTCGGCAAGCTGCTCATAGCCCTTGCAGGGTATATCGGAGGGTTTGAGCCCGGCTTTGGCTTCGAAGCCATAGGCGAGCCTTATCCCGACGGCGCTTACATTGCGCTCAGGGTGGTGCCTAATCTCTTCGGTGCGATGCTGGTGCCGTGCGTTTACCTTTTTGTGCTTTCTTTGAAGGGCTCTCGAATGGCGGCAATGCTTGCCGGGCTGGCCGTTGCGCTTGAGAACGCGCTCCTGGTTCAATCCCATTTCATCCTTCTCGATTCGGCTTTTTTGTTTTTCGGGTTTGGGGGTCTTGCGCTGTTTTTTTTCTACCGTAACTATCCACGAAGAACGGTTTATCTTATCGGAGCCGGAGTGTTTCTGGGCTGTGCGTTTTCTGTGAAGTGGACGGGACTTTCGTTTTTGGGCCTCGGGCTTGCGGTGGCCCTGTGGGATTTGACGCAGGGCAAATACCGTATGCGTGAGGTTGTTTCGAGCGCCCTGGCTCTTGTTGTCCTACCAATACTTATAAACTTCTCTGTGTTTACCGTTCATTTCTATTTGCTTGATAAGAGCGGCCCCGGCAATGCTTTCATGTCCGAGCGTTTTAACAAAACCCTTGTTGGCTCCAATACGGAACACGACCCGAATATAGAGCCCCTTGGCTTCGCGGCTAAATTCCAGGAGCTTAACAAGACCATGTTTACTTCCAACGTCTCTTTGGGAAAGAAGCACCCGTATGCAAGCCCGTTCTACACCTGGCCCGTCATGGCCCGCAGTGTGTATTATTGGAACGACCCGCAGTCCAGCGACGGGCAGTCCAGGGTTTATCTCACGGGAAACCCCATGGTGTGGTGGCTCGCCCTAGGTATGACGGCCGCGGGGCTTTTCCTGTGGTGGCCGTCCCGGGCTGAGACGAAGTGGATCCTATATTTCGGATGGGTAATGAATGTGCTCCCTTTTTACAACATTGAAAGAGTGATGTTTCAGTATCACTACTTTCCGGCCCTCATTTTTTCGATTGTGATAATGGGCATGTACTTCTCCGACGCCCTGGATGACTACAGGAAGTACAGGACGGCCCTTTTCGTGGCGCTTGTGGCGTTGTTTTATCTGGGATTTATATTTTTTGCCCCGCTTACTTACGGTTTTCCCCTGAGCGAGAAACAGTTTTTGTGGAGAATATGGTTCAAGGGCTGGATGTGAGGCTGTGCTGCAAATTGAGACGGGCGGCTCAGTAACGTTTCGCAATAGGTGGTACTGTATATTAGGAGCTTTCGGCCCCGTTACAAGCGGCTGCGCAGTGCCCGTGGGTCTTGAGGGAGGCGGGAAAATTCGGTATCAAAACCGGGACGTATGTAAACAGCTATGGAGAGCAAGACCTCCGATGGCATATATCTGTCGGTAATAGTGCCTGCCTATAACGAGCAGAGCAGGATAGAGAGTACCGTGAGAAGCATCGAGTCATACCTTTCGGGGCGTCCATACACAAGTGAGGTCGTTGTGGTTGATGACGGCTCTACCGACGGCACTGCGGCCGTAGTGAGGAGGCTGGCCTCGGAGTTCCCCGCTCTCAGGCTCCACTCATGCGTGGAGAACGGCGGCAAGGGCTATGCCGTAGCTCAGGGGATGCTCAACTCCGGGGGGCGGTACAGGCTATTTATGGATGCGGACAATTCCACCACCGTGGATCAGTTTGAGAGGATGATCCCGCATTTCGAAGCCGGCGCCGGTGTTGTCATAGGCTCGCGCCGTGTTGAGGGCGCCTTGATTGAGGTGCATCAGTCCCGGCTCAGGGAAACGCTGGGGCAGGTTTTCAACCTCCTCGTGCGTCTACTATACGGGTTTTCCACCAGGGATACCCAGGCGGGGTTCAAGGCCTTCACCTCGGAGGCCGCCAGGGCGATATTCCCAATGCAGACTATCCGGCGTTGGGCGTTCGATATAGAGATTCTCGTTATTGCCGGATTGCTCGGTATCCGGGTTCGCGAGGTGCCGATCACGTGGAGGAACGACCCTATCACACAGGTGAAACCGGGAGGAATGATTAGGATGCTCTTTGACGTCATTAAGGTGAGGGTGAATATGTTCATGGGGGTTTACAAACGGCGTAGCGACGGTACGGGCCGTAGCGGGTGTTAGGAGAGCTGAGCGCTTTGGCAGAGATGGTTTGTTTTTATTAGGCTTCTGTGCGGGCCTGGATTTAGTATATGAAAAGATCTTTTCGAAAATCAGACGGGCTGTCGTGTTTGACGCTTGGTTTTATCATGTGGTTTTTTTTGATCTTTATCTCCCTCAATCTGAGGGAAGACATTGCCTTTTTTGATGCCTTTTTCCGCTATAAGCTGTATGCATTCTTTATCCTGCCCGCGGTTGTGGTCGGCGTGGTGTATTCGGCGTTCAGCTTGGGGCAGGGCCGCAATGTGCTCTATCAGTTCGCCAAGTTCACCGTCATCGGTGCGGCCAACATGGCCATTGACATCGGTTTGCTGAACCTGATGATTCTGGAGACCGGGGCGCACAGGGGGGCTTACTATGCGGTCTTCAAGGCCCTTTCGTTCTCCGTCGCACTCCTGCACAGCTACACCTGGAACAGGTTCTGGACATTTGAGGCCGGAGGAGGGGGGCAGGCAGGCAGGCAGTTTATCCTCTTCGCAGGGGTGAGCGGGACGGCTCTAGTAATCAACGTCATATCGGCTTCGATAGTAGTGGAATTTGTCGGCCCTTCCCTCAAGGGTTTTACCCCCGGGGTGTGGGCCAACCTCGGGGCCGTAAGCGCCCTCGCCATCACGGTATTTTGGAATTTCCTGGGCTACAAATTCCTGGTTTTTAAAAATTAACTTGACCCCCTTCGGCCCCGGCTGCCGGAGCTTCGCCTGGGGGGATCGACCGAGGGATTTCCGTTCAATAATAGCCGACGCGTTAAACCGGGGTCGCCCAATACGCCCCCTGCGCATAATTGACTGTGGGGCTGCCCGCATGTATTGTAATCCCGCATCTTTTTGAACTGCGGCCATTTGCCCCATCCGGTGCTCCTGCCGTCTTGCCGATGGAAATACACCCTATACTGAAACGCTACGGACACTTCTTTGCCTACCTGCTTATCATAACGGCCGTAGCTCTCCTGGGGAGGCTATATCCGCCCCTTTTATACCCTGGCTCCGTTTTATTAATGGTCGCTGCGCCCCTTATTATGGAGGGAGGGTTGAAGGGTCTCCACTGGGACTCCGGGAGCTTTCTCGTGGGGCTCTGCATATCGGCTCTGATTCTCGTCGTTTACCTGGTTTTTGTGTTGAGAGTTTTGGAAGGAGAAGGGTGGCATTGGCTCGACAGGGTATTGAAACATCCGGAGATCGTGGCTCTGATCGTTTTGAACATGTTCGTCGTGGCTTTCTCTGAGGAGGTGTTTTTCAGGGGCTACCTGCAGAATAAGATCGGCATGAACATCCGGGGCGTTATTATAGTGAGCGCAATGTTTGCAGCCGCCCATTTTATCGTCGCTGTTCTGGGCGCCGGAGCGGTAGTGGGGTTTTCGTTGAAGGGTCTTCTTACGTTTTTCCCCTCCATAGTGATGGGTTATATGTATGTGAGGCTGAAGACCCTCTGGCCGAGCATATTGTTCCACTTCCTCTCAAACCTCCTCTACATAGGCACAGGTGGCCTGTAGTGGTTTTGGGGGGGAGGCGCGTCCCCAAGGGGGAACCCGGGAGAGCGCGGCCGGGGGTTATAAATGGGTGGTTTTTCCGCACTTAAAGGTAAACTGTTTGAGAGCGGATATAAATGAATCAGGAGGCGATTTCATATGATTGGGTTAAGCCGTAGCGCTGGGTGGTTTTTAGCGGTCTGTGTATTTGTGCTGTGCTCTGCCTGGGTTGCCGACGCTGGAGTTGTGGCGGAGATGGTGAGGTATACGAAGGGAAGCGCCAAGCGTGAAAAGTTCAGGATCCTAATGTCTGAGAACAAGCTCAAGTTCGATGAGCAGGGCGGCGGTGTCGAGACTATCTTTAATCTAAACACGGGAGAAATCATTTATGTTGATGTAGCCGGAAAGACCTACACTCAGGTTAGGCTCGTGGATTTCGTTAAATACATGAAGGAGAGAACCGGCAAGATAGGAAAAGAGCTTGAGGCTCAATTGAGTCAGCTGCCGCCTGAGAAGCGGGCTCAGATAGAAGAAATGATGAAGGCCCAGGGACAGTCACTTCCGGGCTCGGAGTTCCAACCGATTAATATAAAAGTGAAGGATACGGGAGTAACAGATACGATAGCCGGGTACAAGGCGCAAAAGTTTGAGATTTATGAGGACGGCAAGCTCCATGAGGAGCTGTGGATATCCAGGGAAGATGTGTTCAAAAAAGAGTTCGATATGAAGAAGCTTTCCGGTTTTTTCAAGGATTTTAGAAGATTAGGGACCGGCCGTCCGCAAACCGAGGGTGATAAGATGCTGGACGATGTTTACGGTTCCGGGTTTCCCTTGAAAACCGTCACCTACATGCCTATGGGAGGTGTGATGGTTGAAGAGGTTAGTAAAATTACAAAAGCCGGGTTGGCAGAAAGCGAGTTCCTCCCACCTAAGGGATATAGAAGGGTGCCGATGGAACAGATGATGGGGGGTCTGGGAAGGTAGCGCTCCCGCCCCTTTGCTTGGCCGGGGCGCTAGATGCAAAAGTGCTCCAGGGTCTTTAAGCTTCTTCTTCCTCTACCACTTCGACCTTAATGGTCGATGCCACTTTGGAGTGAAGCTTAACGGAGACGTTATAGGTGCCTAGAGATTTTATACCCGTATCGATATCTATATCCTTTCTCGATATTTTGTAGCCCTTTTCCTCGAGCATATCCGCTATGTTCTGAGATGTAACCGAGCCGAACAGCTTTTTATCTTCGCCAACCTTGGCGCTGATTGTGATGGTGAGGGCCTCGAGCTCGGCCGCCAGGACTCGTGTGTCATCGGCGACTTTAGCCTCTTTTTTAATTATCCGTCTGTGCAGGTCTTCCCAGACCTTCATATTCCCATCGTTGGCTTCGATTGCCAGCTGCTTGGGGAAAAGGTAGTTGCGGGCATAGCCCCCTTTTACCTCTTTTATCTCTCCCTTGATCCCCAGAAACTCGACGTCGTCTGTTAGAATCACTTTCATCGGTTATCCCTCCCCGGATGGATTAAGGCTCCCTAGGCGCCGGGGGCGGCGCTTATCTGCCGTGGAGCACCGTATATGGCAGAAGCGAAACGTTGCGCGCCCTCTTTATAGCTCTTGCAAGAAGCCTCTGTCCGTGTGCGCTGAGTCCGGAGGTGCGTTTCGGAACTATTTTCTTTCTCTCAGTGATGAATTTGGACAGAAGGTCGACGTTTTTGTAATCCAGGTCCGATGGCTTCAGTTTGTCCAGCTGGAACCTGCCGTACTTCTTCTTTGCTATGAGGTTTTTCTTTTTCTTCTTTTTAGGCTGTGGCGCACCTCCAATCACCTCTTCGGGCGGCGTCTGCTCAGTGCTGCTGAGCGCCCTCTCTTGGTCGATGGCAACCGTGATGAACCTGAGCACGTCGGCCATGGGCCCCGTGAGTACCTTCTCCATTTCGCCGACCACGCCGGGAAGGGCTTTGTAAATCATGATGTAGTAAACGCCCTCAGAGTAGTTGTCTATCGAATAGGAGAGCTTCCTTTCAGCCCACTTCTTCGATTTAACTATCTCCCCTTCACATTTGTCGATCGCGGCCTTTAGCTTGTCCCGGGTCTTATTCAACTCATCTTCGCCTATATCCGGGCGTGTAACGTAGAGCGTTTCGTAGTATTTGGGCTCAACCATAAATTCATTTCCTCCGTTTCGGACTTAACGACCCTGAGAGTGTGGAGGCTCAGAGCAACAGGAGTGATTATACCTCAATAATTGGAATTTGTTACCGTTTGTTTTCTCCATAAGCGTTCGTTATCGCCATGGTGTCTTAGCTCTCGTTCAATGTCGATTTCGCTCCCGCATTTTATCAGAGGATGAGCAGCGGAGCTACCACCAGAGACACAATGGACATGAGCTTGATGAGTATGTTCATCGCGGGACCCGAAGTGTCTTTGAAAGGGTCTCCCACGGTGTCACCCACAACCGCAGCCTTGTGGGCGTCCGAGCCCTTACCACCTAGGTTTCCCTCCTCGATGTATTTTTTGGCATTGTCCCAGGCACCGCCCGAGTTGGCCATCATGAGCGCCAGCATGACTCCGGTGACTAACGCCCCGGCGAGGAAGCCTCCTAGGGCTTCAGGCCCCCCGATGAATCCCACAGCTAGTGGGGAGACGACGGCTGTGACACCGGGGATTATCATCTCTTTCAGGGAAGAGTCGGTCGATATGCTGACGCACTTTTCGTAGTCGGGCTTGCCTTCCCCTTCCAGAATGCCGGGTATCTCCCTGAACTGACGCCTCACTTCTTCGACCATTTGCGCTGCCGTTTTACCGACCGAGCCCATGGTGAGGGCAGCTATGATGAACGGCACAGTGCCTCCGAGCAGCAAGCCGGCTATGACGTTGCTGTTGGTGAGGTTTATACTCTCGAGCCCCACGGCGTTTGTATATGCGGCAAACAGAGCAAGTGCGGTCAAGGCGGCGGAGCCTATGGCGAATCCTTTCCCTATCGCCGCGGTGGTGTTGCCCAGGGAGTCAAGCTTGTCGGTGATCTTTCTTACGTCGGGGCCAAGCCCACTCATCTCGGTAATGCCCCCGGCGTTGTCGGCCACGGGGCCGTAGGCGTCCACCGACATGGTAATACCTATGGTGGCGAGCATGCTTACCGCCGCGATGCCTATCCCGTAGAGCCCGGCAAATTTGTATGAAATAATTATAGCGAAAACGATAAACACCACCGGCAGCGCCGTGCTCATCATTCCCACCGAAAGACCCGAAATGATGTTAGTTCCGACGCCCGTTTCGGAGGCTTTGGCGATCTTTCGTATGGGAGAGCCCGAGGTGTAGTACTCGGTGACCCTTCCGATTAGAACCCCGGTGAGAAGTCCCATCACAGAAGCCCCCCAAATTCCGAAGGCCATCATCGGCCTGATTTTGTCCCCCAGTGACATGACTAGAATGAACAGAAGAGAGATTGCCACATATATGGCTCCTGAGTAGAGTGTGGCGCGCCTGAGTACGACCTGAGGCTCAAGGTGCTTGAACCAGTCCACGCATTTCCCTCCGATAATCGATGCGATGGTGCCAAGCATTATCAGCACGATAGGCAGTGCCATAAGCGTAATCTGTTTTTCCTCCATGGAGGCGGCTATGACTATGGTCGCCACCACCGAGCCCACATACGACTCGAAAAGGTCGGCGCCCATCCCCGCCACGTCCCCCACGTTGTCCCCCACGTTGTCGGCTATTGTGGCAGGGTTTCTCGGGTCGTCCTCCGGGATGCCGGCTTCCACTTTACCCACAAGGTCGGCCCCCACGTCTGCGGCCTTCGTGAATATGCCTCCTCCTATCCTGGCAAAAAGCGCCACGGAGCTCGCTCCCATCGCGAACCCGCCTATGATTCCGGCAAACTGTTTAACGAATGCGCTCAGAGCCGCGGGCTCTGTGGGTGTGGCCTCCAATCCAATGCCCAGGGCGAAGGCTACAGACAGACCCAGAAGGCCCAGGCTCGCGACGGAAAGGCCCATTACGCTCCCGCCTTTGAAGGCAACCACGAGCGCGCTTCCCTGTCCCTCAGTGGCGGCCGCCTGCGCGGTGCGCACATTGGCCTTGGTGGCTGCGTTCATACCCCAAAACCCCGCCATTCCTGAGCACAGCGCGCCGCCGATGTAGGCTATTGCCGTCGGGAGGTTTATGAAAATTGCAAGCAGTGCGAACACGATAAGGACGAAAACAAAAATTATTCTGTATTCACGTTTGAGGAATACCATGGCTCCTCTGTGTATGTGTCCTGCGATTTCTCTCATTTTCTCGGTACCTTCCGGAAGAGAAACGACTTCTCTATAGACGTAAAAGGCGTACACAAGGCCCGCCAATCCGAGGATTGGGCCTCCAAAAGCGGCTATATACATGCTCATCTCACACTTCCTCCTTCTTTGGTTGTTTGATTCGTGAGTCCCTTTGGTTTGATTCTAACGGGCATTCTTTGTTCCTTTTGTTGTATTTGTTTGATGCGATTTCAATCCCGTTTTTGATGATTTCGCAAACGGCGTCTGCCGAGATTTCGACTACCCGGGCGACCTCGTCGGTCTGGCTCTTCTCGAAGGTCCCTAGCACATGGGCAGTGGAGTCCAGGCCCCCTTTCGGTCTTCCTATCCCTATTCTCACCCTCTTGAACTCAGGGGTTCCCAGATGCTCGGTTACCGAGATTATGCCCTTGTGTCCGGCGCTCCCCCCTCCCTGCTTCACCTTCAAAGCGCCGAGGGGCAAATCCATTTCATCATGGAGTACAATGACGTTGTCGGCAGGGATATTATAATACCTAGCCGCTTCCCGAACCGCTTCTCCGCTTCTGTTCATGTATGTTTGGGGTTTCAAAACTAAAAGCTTCTCTCTCTCATAATAAATCTCGGTATACAGCGCTGCGAACCCCTTTTTCCATTCGCCCCCTTCTAGCCTTCCGGCAAGCCCATCGGCGGACATAAAACCGATATTGTGTCTGGATCCTGAGTATTTTGTGCCGGGATTCCCCAGACCCGCGACTAAATACATATTGCTCTGCAAGCCCTACTCTTCAGCTTCAGGCTCCTGCGCTTCAGTTGTTTCCTCTAATTCTTCTGCTCCCTCCACCACCTCCATGGCCTCCTCTTCCTCCGATACCTCGGCCACAAGAGCGCTCGGAGCCACTATTGCAACCACAGTGGCCGTCGGGGGCTGTGTCGGGATTACGCCCTCGGGGAACTCCAGCTGCTCGATGTGGATGGATTTGCCGACATCGAGCTCCGTTACGTCTATCTCTATGAAGTTAGGAATTGTTGTGGGTACGCACTCCACTTCTACTTCCCTCATGATTTCTTCCAGTATCCCCCCTTCCTGCACCCCACGGGAGCGTCCTGTAATCTTTGTCGGGATGTTGATGGTAATTTCCTGGTCCATCTCCACCTGATAGAAGTCGAAGTGGATGGGCTTGCTGGTAAGAAAATCGTACTGCACTTCCTTTATCAATGCGAACCTGGCCTTTGTTTTCTTGTCTTTCTCGATCTTAAGCTCGAGCAGCGTGTTGTTGCCGGCCTGGGTTGAAAGGGCTTCCTTAAGCAGGTGGGGGTCTACGGCAAGCGCTATTGGCTCGGTGTTCCTTCCGTAAAGCACGGCGGGTATAAAACCCTCCCTTCTGGCTTCCCTTGCCCCGCCCTTTCCGACTCTGTCCCTTTTTTTAAGTTCGAGTTTGCTTTGCGCCATGATTAACTCCTGGTGTTAGTACCTTTAAGTTCTACGAAAAAAGCGTGCTTATCGACTCTCCCGACACTATCCTCCTTATGGTTTCGCCGAGCAGGTCGGCTATGGTGAGCACGGTTACCTTCGAGGATGCCAGCGTCGAGTCTTTCGGGGGTATTGTGTCGGTAATGATCACCTCTTCC
>JADFKM010000033.1 GCA_022564935.1 Candidatus Dadabacteria bacterium | reverse complement strand
GAACTTGAATTCTTAAATAATTATGCTGAAGAGAATATGGCTACAGCATCAGAGATAATACGTGCATTGATTCACCAATTAATGGGAAGGAAAGGCTATGAGATTAAAGAGCCTTTGTTACCTGAAACAAAAAAACGGAGGTAAACGGTTATGGGAGTTTTCAAAAGATACCACGAGAGTAAGGACGGCTCTAAGACCCCCTACTGGTACTACAGGCTGTGGCACAACGGCAGGGAGATAAAGCGGTCTATTGGCCCTGCGGGGCCCGTAACCAAGACGCAGGCCCGGGCTGTGCTTGAGGAGACCAAGAGGCGGCTTCGGTTAGGGGAGTTCGACATCATTGACGTCATCCCTACGCTCGGCGAGTTTGCAGAGGAGTACGTAGCCTATCAGAGAGACGTAAAGCAGATTCGCTCTCATAGTAGGACTAAAGAGGCGGTGAATCATTTTAAGCGGTTCTATGTAGAGAAAAAGCTTAACGAGATAACCCCAGAGGACGTGGATATATACAAGCAAAGAAGGCTTGAGGAGGGTGTAAAGCTCGGGACTATTAAGAGAGAACTAAATTCAATCCGCCACCTGTTTAACCAGGCCCGTAAGTGGAGGCGTTTCTATGGGGATAACCCCGTGAGCTCGTCAGGTATGCCTGAGGTAAATGACCTAAAGGAGCGCATCCTTAGCCCAGAAGAGGAGCCGAAGCTTTTAGCAGCATGTCCTAGGCACTTGAGAGATGCCGTAATCATTGCCCTGCATACCGGCATGCGTCAAGGTGAAATTTTGGGTCTCAAGTGGGAGTGGATAGACTTAACGCTTGGCCTTATCAGCCTGCCCCAGACCAACACTAAGGCTAAGAAGATGAGGAGAGTGCCAATTAACTCGGTTATAAGAACGGTGCTGTTAGAGCGCAAGCTCGCATCCGGGGGGAGCGATTATGTGTTCCCAAGCCCTAAAGGGATAGAGCATCATCTGAACTGGGTTAAGCACTCTTTTAGGACGGCCTGTAAAAATGCAGGTATCGAGGGGCTAAGGTTTCACGACTTGAGACACACCGCGGCAACCCGGATGGTAGAGGGGGGAGTCCCCCTTCACGCCGTGGCAAAGCTCTTGGGCCATTCTACCGTCAGGATAACTGAGAGGTACTCTCACCCAGAGCAGAGCGTCAATGAAGCGGTGCTGGTTTTAGAAAAATTCAACACAAACCGTCCCGAAAACCGTACCAGTGAAAATCCAGAGGAAGTTTGATGTTGCGTAAGTACCTGTAATCATTGGTGGAGATGAGGGGAATCGAACCCCCGACCTCCGCCTTGCGAAGGCGGCGCTCTCCCGGGCTGAGCTACATCCCCACAGACATTTTTCGGAGCGTTGTTGCTTTACAACCCTAGATTTATAACACTGTTTTGGGCGGGCTTCAAGCTCACCGTCCTATAACTCCCTAACGCCTTGAGCGGTTATGTACTAGTTTTTGAGGCCTTTACTGCGCGGTTTCCCGCCCAGCGCTCGAGCTTCGATATTTCTTCTCTCATAGTAGTGGAAAGCGGCACGATCGAGGAAGACGCAATCACGAGCTCTCTGTCGTCAAGCTCTTTGTTCATGGCAAGCGACTCGTACAATGCCGAGATCACCACCTGCTCAATTTCTGCTCCGCTGAGGCCGTCGGTGTTTTTTGCCAGGTTCTTGATGTCAAACAAGAAATGATCCTTACCCCTCCTGTCAAGATGGATCTTGAATATCTCCCTCCTCTCGCTCTCAGTAGGAAGGGATACGAAGAATATTTCGTCAAACCTCCCCTTCCTCAGTATCTCGGGGGGCAGCAGGTCTATCTGATTCGCCGTAGCGGCTATGAAAACCGAGTGGGTTTTTTCCTGCATCCACGTGAGAAAGTACCCGAAAATCCTAGCGGCCGGGCTGTCTCCGCTTTTCTCCCCGCTTCTGGTGATCCCCGCTTCGATCTCGTCAATCCACAATATACACGGGGAAACCGCTTCAACGGTTTTTATGGCCTTTCTGAACGATTCTTCCGGGCCTCCGAGCGAGCCGCTGTAGATCTGGTTCAAATCCAGTCTCAAAAGCGGCAGGTTCCATGCCGTGGCTATCGCCTTGGCGCATAGGCTCTTCCCACATCCGCTTACCCCCATGACCAGTACTCCGCGGGGCTGGTCGAGGCCAAACTCCTTGGCTTTCGACGTGAATGCCACGGCTCTAATCCTGAGCCATTCCTTGAGGTTGTCGAGACCTCCTATCTCATCAATGTTGGAATTGGCGGTGAACAGTTCCAAGGCGCCGGATTTCTTAACCATTTGCCCCTTTTCTTCCAGTATCAGCTCTATCAGTTCATCATCGACTGCACTCTTGCCTAAGAAGCTCCGTTTTAGGGCAAGCTCCATCTCAAGCGCCCCGAGACCCAATAGCACCCTGATGCACCTGTCCCTGTCTTCGTTCGAAAGAGAATCCTTAATCGGCTGGTAATTTTTATTTGAATTCAAGACCGCACCCAGAATTGACGAGGCTTCTTCGATGTCCGGGAGTCCGATGTCCAGCACCGTCAATTCTTTTTCAAGCTGCTCAGGGATGGACTCGAGCGTATGCGAAAGAATGAAAACGGTTTTATTAGTGCCCCGGATTTTCCGGTATACATCCTTGAGCTTCCTAATGACCTGCGGTTCATTCTGAAAAAACTGGAGGTCTTTGAACAAAAAAAAGGCCTTTTCGTTATAACCGATCACGCGGTCGAGCGCCTCCGTCAGCTCAGGCCCCTCAGTCAGGTTTCCCCCCTCTCCCTCCAAACCGTCCGTACACGACCATGTAAGAAAATGTATCGGGTTTTTGTACAGCTTTTGGCTGATCTGCCTGAGGGCTTTCTCAACCCGCTCCTCTTCCCATGACACCAGGTATATCAGAGGGTATCCCGAGGCCACAAGTCTTGCTATCTGTTTAGTAGGAAATGCCATAACTCAGCGGACGACAGATTCGTTTTTACTCAATGCTCTTCCTCACGATCCCCCTCGTTGCAGTGCTTCCGTCACACGATCGGCGGCCATAGCCGAGCCGCTCTGTTCAGGCGGCTCTAGACCCCCTCGTTTGCAGAGGCGACCTTCGGGTGCTGACGTCTCCAGCGGAGCTTGCTGAGGGCGTTGATATAGGCCTTTGCGCTCGCTACGACTATATCGGTGTGGGCCCCCTGGCCCTGGGAGAACACCCCGTCGTCCTCGATCCTCACATGCACCTCCCCCTGGGCATCCGTGCCGCCGGTGATGGCGGAGACGACGTAGCTATGAAGGCTTGGACTCTCGCCGGTAGCCTTTTCTATCGCCTTATACGCCGCATCCACAGGGCCGTCGCCATACTCAGATGCCGTGACCTCCTCTCCGTCTATGAGCAGCTTAACCGTCGCCACGGGGCGCATATCGGTGCCTGAGGTAAAGTTTGCGGACACGAGCTTGTAGTAGTCGGAGGAGCGCACGAACTCTTCGCTTATAAGGGCTTCTATGTCCTCGTCAAACACGTATTTCTTCTTATCGGAAAGGTCTTTAAACCGCTTGAAAGCAATCTCGAAATCCCCTTCGCCTAGGAAGTAGCCGAACTCCTCAAGGCGGTTCTTAAAAGCGTGCCTTCCGGAGTGCTTGCCGAGGATGATCTTGTTCGAAGGGATTCCCACCTCTTCGGGCTTCATGATCTCGTAGGTGATACGCTCCTTGAGAACGCCGTCCTGGTGAATGCCCGCCTCGTGGGCAAAGGCGTTCGCCCCCACTATGGCTTTGTTCGGCTGGACGGCCACCCCGGTGACCTGAGACACGAGCCTGCTTGTGGGGTATATCTGCTCGGTGATGATGCCGGTGCCGTAGGGGTTCTTGTCGTTTCGCACCTTCAGGGTCATAACTATTTCTTCAAGCGATGCGTTCCCCGCCCTCTCTCCTAGGCCGTTTATTGTGCACTCTACCTGCCTGGCGCCTTCGGCTATCGCCGCGATGGAGTTGGCCACGGCAAGGCCCAGGTCGTTGTGGCAGTGAATGCTAAGGGTAATGTTATCGAGACCCTTGACCGTTTGCTTAAGCGTCCTGATGATGCCCGCGAACTCCTCGGGCACGGTGTAGCCCACGGTGTCGGGGATGTTTATGGTCGCAGCCCCGGCCCTCACGGCCACATCGACGGCTTGGCAAAGGAAATCAACGGGGGTGCGGGTAGCGTCCTCGCATGAGAACTCCACGTTGGACGTGTAACGGCAGGCGTGCTTCACAGCCGAGCTGATTATCTCGAGCACTTCATCCTGAGTCTTGCGGAGCTTGTGTTTAAGGTGGATGTCGGAGGTGGCAATGAACGTGTGAATCCTGGGGCTCTCGCCATCTTTGACCGCTTCCCAAGCCCTGTCTATGTCCATCTTATTCGCGCGGGACAGCCCCGCGACCTCGCAGCCCCGGATCTGCTCGGCAACGAGCTTTACCGATTGGAAATCCCCCTCCGAAGATATCGGAAAGCCTGCCTCTATCACATCGACACCCAGCTTTTCGAGCTGCGCGGCAACCCTCAGCTTCTCTTCGACGGTCATACCGCATCCGGGCGCCTGCTCGCCGTCCCGAAGGGTCGTATCGAAGATCTTGACTACATCACCGCTCATGACTCTAGCCTCCGCAGGATAGAAAAATCCAATTTGTAATTATAACACATATAATTTTTTGGGAAACGAGCGGCAACGCTTACTTACAGGTTGTCATGAACGGCAGTGTAAACCAGTATACACAACGCTAAGGAAGCGGAATAAGAACAGCAAACCCAACAAAAGACATCTTGGAAAACTAGCTGATTATTTGTCTTTAGTATGCAAGATCGAGCAAGGCCGCAAAAACGCTCAATATCAAATAAGCACTCGAATCTCCTACCCTTCGACACTTTGATTGAAGACGAAGGGCTTCTGCAAACAAACCGCATCAAGATATGGTTCATCGTGCAGACCCATCACTACACATCCTCCTGCGGCGGGGCTTGTAATGTAAATCCCGCCGCAGAATTTATAGATCGGGCGATGACAGCGCTTAACTTCAGTCGAGATTCAGGATGATGCCGGCCTCTAGCAGGTTGTGTGGCTCCGCGGTGTCGTACACGAACTGCAGAACTCCCTTGCCCGTGGCGCCCGAGAATTTACCGGTGCCGATTGTTGTTCAAGCCGCCGCGGGCAAGGGAGACAAAAAGGGGGGCTGAGAGGCCCCCCCTTTTTGTCTGGTTTCCTTGGGAACTGCAAGCTTATGTTTGTGGCACGCACAACCCAGTGGGGTCAGACCCACCGGCAGTGTTTGCCTTGCACTCATTCTGGAAGAAAACGTTGACCGCAAATCCCGTTCCGTCGTCAACGTACCCGAATCCTGTGTTGCCGTTAGAGACGTTATGGTCAATGGTATTCCCGCCAGTGCTCCCGCCAGTCCCTACTATAGTCCCGGCAAAAATACCGTCCGTACCGTTACCTGTTACGATGTTATTCTTGACCGTGCTGCCGCTTGAGCCTCTGGCCAGCGCAATACCGTGACCAATAGGTGCTAGAACCGTACCCGTTACCACGTTATTGAAAATCTGAACGCCCGTTACCGGATTGACAGCTCTAAATCCAACCTGGATGCCCGCAAATCCAGCACCGGCAATCACGTTCCCGTCGATTATTGCGTGGGTGGTGTTCGCGAGCAGCACGCCATTATCGGTGGTGCCAGAGATGGTACTGTGTTTAATGATCCCGTTTGTGGGCGGTTCTGGAACTGGATCGCCGCAAGGATCGCTGCAGGCAAAGTTCACGCCGACGAAGCCGCCGACTATATGGACATTGTCCACCGTTACGGGGCTAACACTTTGAAGCCGGATGGCTTCTGCAAAAAACCCGGCTAAGGGACCAACGGCGACGGCGACGTCTTTAATTTTCACATGGGCGGCGTGCACGAAATCGATAGCATGGCCATCGCCCGCCACCTGGGAAACAGCGTGGATGTCGAGATCCTTCAGCTTGATGTGGGAAAGGGGCAAAGCAACGGTCCCGGGGCCGCGGATCCCCCGGTTATTGCAATTCTGAATCTCAAGGTCCTTGATGGTGACGCCGCTCACGCCGGGCGCTATCGTTATGCAGTTATCAGCTGGTAGCTGTCCGGTGCCATCCAGGATGGCCCCTGGCGCTGGTTTACCTTTGAGGGTAATGCCGTTCAAGATGATGACCACCGCCTCGAAGTAGGTGCCGGGACAGACTTCGATTGTGTCATTGGAACTTGCAGCAGCCAGTGCTGCGCCGATGGTGGCGAATCCCGCCGTAGGACATTCGACAGAATCGTCATCGACAACCAATTTAGCCGCTACCGCCTGTTCACTGCCAAATGCCATGAGAATCAGCATTATTACTATCGCTTGCAAAATTACTAACCTTTTCATGATAAGTTTCTCCTCTTTTGTTTTCTTATTCACACAATTAAAAAAAATGTCGAATATTATCTACTTCAATAGGCATCACCTCCTTACTCGAAAATAGGTGTGAGATAGGTGGATAAAATAACAACCCAAGCTTTTACACGAAGCTCGACCTATTATGATTTCTCAAGAGGTTTTGTCTGCTAGTGAGATACCGTTAGAGGATTAGTTGAAAGTGAAAGTTAGAACCCGCTCTTCTACCTTAAATAAGTGTGGCAACCCAGTATTTAGATTGGTATGGTGACCCCGACCCATTATTCATTCACTCACCTCTCATAGTGCTTATAGCATAATTCAATGTGTGCGTCAATAGAAAATTTACGATAATAGTTAGTTATGCTAAATAAGGAGCTAGTGATTCCCTATACTGGTACCCAAAGAGATATGCTCATGAGAGAGCATGGTTTTCTCCAGCAATTTCAACAATGCTATTCCAATAAATTATCACGCCCGCCTTAAAGCGTGAAAACACTCAACTTCCCAGTCGTTTTTACACATTCAAAGCGCATCATGAAAACCGAAAAACAAGAGTCACTCGGTATTTTTAGAAGGCTCTCCTAGGTAGCTCCTATAAAGACCCTCGGCCTCCTCGCCGCCCAAGGGGGTCATATACTCGGGCACGCTGAACGCAATTATCCCCACTCCCTCTTTAAAAATAAACAAAGATACTAGATATATTGAATGATAAAGTATATAATTAAGTTTTACTCGTATTATTCCCAAAATATTCGATAATAATATAATTAATCAACTGAGGTGTTTATGCACGTTTTAGTTACGGGTGGAGCAGGATTCATAGGTTCTCATATAGTAACCTACCATATGGACAGGGGAGACAATGTTCATGTTGTGGACAACTTATTAACAGGCTCCCTCGACAATATTGCCCAATATTCGGATAACTCCAATTTTCGATTTGACGAAGCCGATATCCTCATCTGGCCGGACCTGGACAAAGCCGTTTCATGGGCAGATAGAATCTACCACATGGCCGGGGTCGTGGGTATATTCAAGGTTATAGAAGAGCCCACAAGGGTCTTGGCCACAAACATTGCGGGCAGCGAACGAGTGCTTCGTTTTGTCCGTGACAGCGGCTGGAACCCTGTGATTCTTATGGCCTCAAGCTCTGAGGTTTACGGAACAAGTGGAAGGTCTACACTGGACGAAGAAAGAACACTTGTCGTAACACCCGACGTGAATTCTCGTTGGAATTACGCGATAAGCAAGATGGCGGATGAAGCATTGGGGCTTTCATTCGTCCAGAAGTATGGTTTAAGGATTTCTATCCTACGAATCTTCAACGTCATCGGCAGTAGACAAATGGGGCAATATGGAATGGTGGTTCCGAGATTCATTCAACAGGCAGTCTCTTCAGAGCCGGTTACGGTGTACGGGGACGGCACCCAGACACGATCTTTCTGTGATGTAAGAGATGCCGTAGTAATGTTTGACAAACTTGCTGAAAATCCCTCTGCAAACGGCCAGATCGTCAACGTAGGTAAAGATGAGGAAATCAGTATCCAGGCTCTGGCTGAGCTAATAATAGAAAGGGCTAACAGTAGTTCGAAAATCGTTCATGTATCCTATGAAGACGCATACGGGGAGGGATTTGTTGATGTGAGAAGGCGTAAGCCGGACCTCAAGAAGCTGTTTAAACTGATAAAATATAAACTCCAGTGGTCCCTGGAGCGGACGATAGATGACTTAATTGCCGAGCAAAGGGCTAAATCAAGCGAGGGAAAGAAAGAGGGTTAGGTGTAATATGGCTGTCCTTCCATATTTTGTTTTCGGCCCAAGCACCCTTATGAGTATAATAGGTTTAATCAAAGGGCCGGACAAAACGGTGCCGACTCCTGCTGAAGATTGGCGTGATGCGACTGTTGACGTGGTAATTCCCGCCCTAAATGAGGAAAATAACATCCCTCTGTGCCTAGCTTCCCTTGCCCGCCAAACAATAAAGCCGAAAAATATAATACTTGTTGACGATGGAAGCACAGATAATACGGCCAAATTCGCAGAACATTTCTGTAAGCTCAACGGTATGGATTTACTCACGATTCGCCGTAGCGCACCAATCGGTAAAACTCCGACAATAAAACGCCAGTCCAGGGAATTTGATTCCGATGTGGAGTTTATTCTTGATGCCGACACCGTTCTAGAGTCCGAAAATTACATTGAGCGAACAGTCCAGGAGCTCTATCAGGCCGTGGGGATCGCAAGCGCCTGTGGGGTAATATTGCCCCTGTACGATGGGGATAGAAACAATTTGCTCGCCTCGCCGCCTCTGAGAAAATTCCTCGCCCATGAGCCCACCGCTTCAATTCACCCTCCCCTTGGATGGTTCGACCGTATTCAGGGGGGAATAACAAACCTCTATCGTGATGCTTTATACAACTTCTTGGAGCGTTTTATTTATCGCGGTCAGATGGCTTTCTTCGGATCTATCACAAATCCGATAGGCTGCGCAGTGGCCTATAGACGAAAATACGTAAAGGATCTTTTTGATCACTATGAACCGCTCTTAGGCGATGACCTGACAAACTCTGAAGACATTTTTATAGGGTTTGCAATGATAAACCAAGGCTATCGCAACATCCAGCTCAACGACGTTTTCGCCCGCTCAGTAGAGCCCGAGGTGCGACGCTTGCCCAAACAAATTTACATGTGGTCGTCTTCGTTTTTTCAATGTTGTTACTACTTCAACGACCTGTTAATGAGCCCATTTAAGGCAATTAAACGATATCGGCAAAGAAAAAGAATAGAATCGGATAAATCAATACAGGAAAAGAGAAAAATACAGGAGCCGTACAGACAAGCCTTCGGCGCGGAATATACAAAAAAGTTCGGCCGTCCGATGGGCTGGATAATGTTAACTTCCCTGATTGAAAAGATTCTTTTCCCACTCGCTCTGCTCGTCATGATTCTGTTAAGGTGGTGGGAAGCTCTGCTCATCACTGTTGCAGCCGAAAGCGTTTTATCACTCCTAGCCATTTTAATTATATCAAAGAAGTACAGTTTTGAAAGTTATGTGCCCGCGGGCGGTTCGAATAAGAAAATACTACGTTTAAGAAGTGAAAAAGGCGGACGTTTGGAATATTTAGTTAAGGGAATTTTGGTAATTCCTATACGGTATCTCAGCTTGATGTTCGACCTGTATACAATGTTTCATTTCGCTTTCCAGTTATGGATTCTTAGAAAAAGGGATTGGAGGAAGTAGAGGCGAGTATTGCCGAGGGAGAATTAGCGCTTTGATACTAATTACTAGGCTAGAATAACCAGTGGAGTGGACAGTGCGGTGAAGAAAATATTATTTTCCTTGATAATGTTTGTTTTTGTGTTTGCGCTGATGTATATGGAGCCTTCAGTAGCTAGAGCTTCAAATACCGGTGTACGTAATACCCGTCCAGACAGACCAAATTTTGCAACAAGGATTAGTTCGGTAAACATTGCTTTTTCCGATGATATCAAGGTCTACATTGAGACCGACGGTGTGGCTCAATTTAACGTCTACGTAAGAAGGGATCCGCCAACAATTTTCGTAGACGTCATGGGTGTTAGCAATATAATCGGTAACAAAACCATAAGTATTCACTCTGAAAACGTAAAAAATGTACGCCTCAGAGAGTTAAGCTCGGGAGACGGTACGAGAATAGCAATAGATTTTGACAACTATGTGGCAAGTTACAACATATATACCAAGGGGAATTACCTAATTATATCGATAGGAAATTCTCCCCTCACCACAACTAAAAATGCGGAGAAAGCGGGTAACTACAGGGCTTCAAACGAAACGGAAAATCCGGCAGGTGATGCAAAGAGGTATGAGGGGACTTTCTATGTGAAAGATGATGATACCCCCGGAGAGGGCTCCTATGAAGTTGCCGAGGGCCTTAAGGCCGAGATGGAAGGGCGATGGGAGGATGCGATAGAGAATTACAAATCTGCACTCAAGCGTGAGCCTCACAGGGTGGACCTATGGATTCGAATCGCCGATATTGAGGCAAAGCTGGGACGGTCCGGTGCGGCGGCCGACGCCCTGAGACAAGCCACTGTTGCATCTCCAAATGACCCTGTTCTCTACTACACACTGTCCCAAGCTTACAGCGTTGCCGATAAGAAGGCGCTTGCACTGGAGGCGATTGAGCGGGCAACCGAAATCGACCCCGACAATATAGAGTATCTGAGGGCCCGGGCCGTTTTAGCCAACTGGAACGGGATCTTCGAAATTGCAAAAGACAGCTACGAGCGCATACTTGCCCAGAGGCCCGCCGATGCTCCATCGCTTCTCGGCATGGCGCGGATCATGACATGGGCCGGGAAAACCGATAAAGCCACAGGCTATTACAAGAAATACGTCGAGGCCAACCCCGCTGACTCACAGGCGCGGCTTGATTACGCAAGAAGTGAATTCTGGCGAGGCAACTCCCCCAGAGCGCTCAAAATACTGGAAGGATATAGAGAGGACTTTGGTGAATCCGACGATTACTTTAAAGACTTGGCCCGGGTTTTGGCATCGGCGCATCGACCCACTGCCGCTCTTGAAATCACGGAAGAGCAGCTTGAAAAATACCCCGACGAATATGAATTACACGTCACCAAGTCCCTAGCTTTGGCCGCCGCCCGACGTCCCAGAGAGGCCAAAGACAGCCTCGAAATACTAAAACAGATGCAGCCAGACAGCCCCAGAACAGCAGATATAACGAGGTTCGTAATGACGCCTATGCGCTCGAGCATAACTCCGTCGGCATGGGCTTATTTCGATTCCGATGAAATGATAATCATCCACGAGGCCATAGAAGGTGAATTCTTTTTTGGGCCCGAGACACGCCTGCTCGCTGGAGTCGAGGCCGACCAGCTGCATGCCGAAAGGGGTAGCGGCCTTGAAGGTCTGGACGGCAAAGAGGATACCCAGCACTACCACGCGTGGGTAGGGCTGAGCTTCCTCCTCGATCCCAGGGTAAATGTCGAAGGCCGCATTGGTTCAGCAAGCGCAGAGGACGACGATATAACCACTTATCTCCTGGATTTGAATTTCCAGCCTCGAGATGATTTAGGAGTCTCAGTTATCAGCTCATTCGGCTTCTATCTCATTTCCACACGCTCTATCGACATCGGCGTTAAGCGCGCCTCCAACCTGATTCAGCTTCGTTGGAACCCGGTGGTTGGATATCATGCGGATGCCGGTTTCAGGTATGATCACTTTTCTGATAAAAACAGGCGTTGGGAACTTACCCTCTCCCCACGAAAGGAAGTCCTTCGCAGGCAGAGATTCAATCTTGACATCGGAGCAAGCGCCATGCTTTTTGGGTTCAGCGATGATTTGGATAACGGCTATTACGATCCGGAATTTTACCAGCGATATCTAGGCACCCTCTTCGGGTATTATAAGATCAACGACGACAACGGAATCAGCATGTCCGGAGGTCTGGGGGTTCAAAAGGATGATAGACAGGGTAATTTCGGTTTTAGCGGAAACGGAGCGGCTGAAGCGTTCTTCGGAATATACGACGACTGGTTGTTTGTGCTGGGCGGAAGCATCTTCAATACACGTCTGCAGACCGGGGCGTTCCATGCCTACTCAGTTCAGGGAAGTCTTAAACGACGTTTCTAGTCTGCATCGATCTTGAGATGTAAAATTAAAGGGAGAATATGAAGGTAGTAGAGGATTTACTACAAAAGATCAACACCAAAAAGGCGAAAATCGGTGTGATAGGACTAGGCTACGTGGGACTTGGAGTCTCAATCGAGTTCTCAAAAGCCGGTTTTGCCGTCGTCGGTTTTGATATCAAACAAAGCATTATAGACGAGTTAAAGAGCGGGAAGAGTTATATAAACTATATAGAGAATTCGACTGTCAAAGCCCTTTTAAAACATGGGTTTCAGCCTACCGCAGATTTTTCGCTCCTCTCAGGGGTGAATGTTGTATTGATATGTGTTCCCACTCCATTAACCGAATACCAGGTGCCAAACCTTTCGTTCATTACCGACACTGCCCATACGATTTCTAAGTATAGCAGGAAGGGCCAGCTCGTCATACTCGAAAGCACGACATATCCGGGAACCACAAGAGAAGTGCTGGTGCCGATATTGGAGTCTCGAGGGCTTAAAGTCGGCAAGGACCTTTTCGTCGCGTATTCTCCTGAGAGGATAGACCCGGGCAGCCCCAACTTCAGCCCCTCGAAAATACCCAAATTATTAGGGGGCGTAACTCCAAACTGCGCGCTTCTGGCGGAAGCGCTTTATAATAAAGGTTCATTTAAAACGGTGTCGGTATCTTCCACGGATGTGGCCGAAGCGGCAAAGATCTATGAAAATATCTACAGGGCCGTCAACATTGCCCTCGTAAACGAATTAAAGTTGATCTTTGACCGAATGGGAATCGATATCTGGGAAGTAATTGATGCCGCTTCCACCAAACCCTTTGGGTTCGTACCATTTTATCCCGGCCCCGGATTGGGTGGACATTGCATACCGATAGACCCTTTCTATCTCACATGGAAGGCAAGGCGCTACGAAATCAGAACGCGCTTCATAGAGCTTGCGGGAGAGATTAATAGGAATTTGCCATACTATGTGTTAAGGAAAATAAGTGAAGGCTTAAATGTTGCCGGCAAAAGCTTAAACGGATCGAAAATACTCGTTCTCGGCGTATCATACAAAAAGGATATAAATGATGTTAGAGAATCTCCCGCCTTAAAAATTATATCCCTACTGAAGGCAGATCATGCGGACGTGGAATATAATGATCCTTATGTTCCATCCGCCGCTATTGCCCTAAACAACGAAAGCATACAAATGGAATCGGTGCCGTTGAGGGTAGACACTCCGGGAAAATACGATTGCGTAGTGATTGTGACCGATCATTCGAGCTACAATTGGGATGAGATTGTAGAAAACAGCCAGTTGATAGTGGACACTAGAAACGCTACGAGAGACGTGAAAACCCGAAGGGACAAAATCATTAAAGCCTGAATAGCAACGCCTAAATTAACTAAAGCGCTAACAAATACCCTAACTTGAAATACCCCCAGGCAGCAGTGTGTTTGTACAAACCCCGTTTATATAATATCTTCAAATACAAGGTAAAGCCGCTGCAAACGGTTCTGATTACTATAGGGAATATCAGGTCTCAGAAGCAATAATACGGGCCCAGGGATGGATTACCATAGTAACATTCACCTTACGATGAACTCGCCGAGGGCGCCTTCAAGCTCGCTGGGGTCTATGTCCTCGCCGCTATTGAGCCTGTCGACGAACCGGGAGATTATTTTCTTCGCCGACCTCTTATCGGTGATGTTAAGAAACCCGTCGTAGTAATGCCCCCCTGCAAGGGCCTTGTTGAACTCCTTTTCCTTGTTGTGCTCGCCTAGCTCGGTGAAGTAGCAGACCATGTACTTATCGGTGTAGGTAACGTCCTTGTAAATCATGAACATCGTTCTTTCCGATTGTGTCTGCATCCTATGCACCCCCGCGCAAACATTACTATGCCTTATATTATAACATTATATGTAGGTGAATTTAATAGGCTCTCCGAGCTAAACCGTGTCCCCCCCCCCAAACATGTCCCGCTTCCGCTTCGTCACACCTCACTCGCTCGGCTTAAAGACCACCCTCTGCTCTTCGCCTAAGCCTCCGCCGCTTGGGCCCCTGTCCGGGGGTTGGAGCTCTGAGGTGAGCTCATCCCGGAGCTTTTCTTCGAGCTCGGCGAGCCTACGGTCGATCTCCGCCCGCTTGTCGTTGTCTTTTACCATGTCCTCTCTGAATCTTCTCAGGAAGTAGTCTATCGTCTGGACCCTTATCTTGATCGAGCCCGTGGGCTTGTTCTCGTCGATGTCCTTGAAGCAGAAGTACGGGGTGCCTGCGTCCTCCACTATCTCTTCGACGACAGTGTATATCGGGGCGTCGTGTCCGCACTTGAAGTTCGACAGCTCCAGGGCCACCAGGTTAGGATGCCTGGCGATGTATTTTGCCGCCCATACCTTGCGGCTTGTGTTCTCGCTGTAAGAGTTCTTCCACACGTCGGTGATATCCATCGGGTGAGAGATGACTCCCTGCCTCACCTCGTCTCCGAACAGCCTGTCGAGAATGTCTTCGTCGATTGGGAGGGCGTCCTGAGGTATAACGGGATATCCGAGCTTCTGGAACTCGTCGAATATCTCGTGGTTGATGCCCGGGTCGTTATGGTAGGGGCGTCCCAGAAGGACGATGCCGAGCTTTTGCTCCTCTTCAAGCTTGGTTATTACTTCGCGCGCACTGCCCCTGAGGATCTCGTTCTCGTATTTGTCAAGGGCCTTGAACCCTTCCTTGAGCGCCAGTTCGTTCTCCTTTTTAGAAACGCCTAATATGTCTTTGAACTCGTTGTACATCTGAACTTCGAGGAGCGGGTAGTCGTTTATATTCAGGAACGTGACGAGGAACCTGATGCCGTGCTCGGCAAACACGTTCCCCTCCTTGGTAAAAGCAGCTTTTACCGACTCAGGGGTGGCCGTCACGGTCGGGCATGCCCTGCAGTCCTGGGTATTGACCAAGTCGGTCGTGAGACTGTCTATCATGGGGAAGAAGATGATGTCCAGAGGCCTTTTCTTGTGGTGGCGGTAAATCAGGTTGTGGACGTGGGGTATTGCCACCTTGGACGGGAAGCAGGGGTCGATGGCGCCCCTTTTAGCGCCCTCTTTGTAAAGCTCCTCCGTGGTGAAATCCGAGTACACGAGGTTCTCGGGCTGAACTCCCAGGCTCTCGAAGTAGGCGCTGAAAACCGGGTTCAGCGAATACATGTTCAGTACCTTCGGTATGCCTATCCTTATGGAGGCCCTCTTGCTCATAAGCTCCCGGCGCCTCTTCTGGGCTCCGGTAATGGCGTAAGACGGGAGAGGCTCAGAGACGTCCGGAGGGTTGAATGACCTCCAGACGGCTTTTGCGGCCAGCTCGACTAAATTCGGGCTTTCCTTCTTCTGTGCGTCCATCCCCTTCTTTATCACCTTCATGGACTCAATGTCTTCCACCAGCCCTCTATCGCAGCTGTTTCCAATTATGAGACGCTTGATGCCGGCGGGGGCGGGTATTTTGGATTTGGCGTTCACGTGAACCTCTTCGTCCCCTTTGACATTGACGTCTATAAACGTTCTTAAACACTTGTTCTTGCAGAAGTAGCACCTGGTGTCTTCACTCCTGTGTGTTTCGTAGGTGATGTGCTCAACCGCGTCCAGCCCGATGAACTGCGTCACTTTGCCGTTTTCCCAAAGACGGACAGCCTCGATTCCAGCCCCTATTGCGCCGCTCTCGCCGCAGTGCTCGTGCACCACAACCCGGGGCTTGAGATCCGAGCCCCTGAACCTGGACTCGATAAAATCCACCTGGGCCTTCACCGCAGCCAGGTTGTGCTGCGTGCCGCCCTGGAGCAGGAAGTCGGTCCCTAGCTTCGCAATGTTCGGTATCTGGGAGACGTACAGCCAGATGTTCTTGGGCAGCACGTCCGCTAGTCCTGCCATGATCTCTTCGGCCTTCCACCCCTGTCGCTGAAAATCCACTATGTCGGACTGCATGAACACGGCGCATCCGTAGCCGAAACTGGGCATGGACTCGGCCTTAAAGGCAAGGTCTGCATACTCCTTAACGTCGAAACCGAAGCCCTCGGCCGTGGACTGGAGGAAATAGCCGTTGCCTGCAGAGCACTGGGTGTTGAGCTTGAAGTCCTTGACCTGCCTGTTCTTCAGGATCATTATCTTGATGTCCTGTCCGCCCACATCGCATATGACGTCCACGTTCTTGTAGAAATGGAGTCCGGCTTCGGTGTGGGCCACCGTCTCCACGAGTGCGACATCTGCCGTCAGCACGTCCCCGAGTATGTCCTTTGCGTAGCCCGTGGTGCCCACGCCTAGAACCTCGAGGGTGGCTCCCTGCTCCTCAACCTCGGCGCTCAGGGCATTGAACATGTCCTTCGTGTCTTCGATTGGGTTGCCCTTGGAGAGCTGGTAAACCTTTAAGAGCACCTCTCTATTCTTGTTTAAAAGCACGGCTTTTGTGGAGGTCGAGCCCCCGTCGAGGCCTATGAACCCCTCGATAACTTCACCCTTCTTGAACCGGGCGGGGATAAACGGCTTCGGTTTATACTTCTCCCTGAACGCTTCGAGATCTTCGGGGTCTTTGCTCAACCCTCTCGAGCCGCTATCTTTCTTCTCCTCTGCCCTACCGTAGTTTATGTAGTACTCGAGGTCCTTGGTTCCCTTGTAGATACCCATGCCGGGCTCTTCCTGCTTGCCGAACTCGACAGCGCCTATTGCGGCGAAGTACTGGGCGTTATCAGGCACCCTTATCAAGTCCGCAGGGTCGACCCCCTCTGGAAGCGGAAATTTCCTCTCCTCCCAAACCTTGGGAATGTTGAACTTCCAGGCTTCCTTCATTCCCTTAACGTAGCAGTTCGGCCCTCCGAGCAGCAGCACAACCGGCCTGAGTGTGTTCCCGCGGGTAAGCACGGCCAGATTCTGCCCCACAATGGCCTCGAACAGCGAAGCCATCAGCTCGTCGCTGGGCACCCCCATTTTCTGCAGTCCGTTGATGTCGGTCTCGGCAAAAACGCCGCATTTGCCCGCAACCGGGTGGAGCTTCAACCCATTGTAGCCCATGTTGCTGAGCTCGTCCGAGGGGATTTTCAGTTTTGCGTTTACCTTGTCGATGACGGCGCCTGTGCCTCCGGCGCACTTGTCGTTCATGCTGGGGATCTTTTTCTTGTTCCCCGTCTCAGGGTCTTCTTTGAATATGATTATCTTTGCGTCCTGGCCGCCAAGCTCTACGACTGAGCCGACCTCGGGGTGGAGCTTCTCCACGGCAAGGGAGACTGCGTTTACCTCCTGGACGAACTTGGCCCCGATAAGCGCAGTTATATTGCCTCCGCCGCTTCCGGTAATGAATATACGGAGGTCCTCGGGCGCAACGTCGAGGTCGCTCTCGATTTGCTGCAGCATTTCAAAGGACTTCTCTGGTTGTTTCGTATCGTGCCTCTGGTAGTCCTTCCAGAGAATTTCATCTGTTGTAGTGTCCACTACCACCGCTTTTACGGTAGTCGACCCTACATCTAATCCCACAAACAACGGCTCTTTAAGCAGCTGACCCATTCAAGCACCTCCACTGTATTACCGTACTAAGTGTTCCGATCGCTCAAATATCCAACCAACCTAACCTGCGTTGATAAGCTCGCCCACATGACGAACGAAGCTCGGTCCTACCCCAATAACCCCTTTATAATGGGGAACGTGGTAGAAGGGGCGCTTGAGCTCGGGGTGGTCATCAACGTATGCCTTTATCTCATCCAGCGTGCAGTCGGTCTCAGAAAGCGCCAGTTTGAATTCCTTTTTGGCCTTCGACTTCGCCTCGCCAAGGGCCATCTGCACCCTGCTGTGGGCGTTGACGTCGCCCTCTCCAGAGGTCTCTATGGGAAGATAGATCATATCCTTGTACAGGTTGACCACGGCTGACTGCGCTCCGTCGCTCTGTGTGCTCGGCATGCAGCCAAAAGGTTTCAACGACAACACCATATGACACAGGTCTTTGTTGCTGTAGTAGATGTTCTTTGCAACCTCGAGGTGTCCTTCTCCCCCCCCGGCCCTCGAGTTGTAGAAGGGGTGGCCTATCCTCTGCAGCTCGTACTGGTCGGTGAGGTCGTGGGGAAGGCCTCCCAGCGCATCCCTGAACTTGTTCCACTCGCGCTTAAAAATCGCCTCGGCCGCAGACAGCATGCCGTATTTCATTTTATAGTCTTTGTAACTGGATAGGGCAAGGTCGAGTCTCCACCAGCTCGGGGCTGCTTCGCCGCCCTCAGGAATTCCCTTCCTGTCCTTTATGCTCTGCTTGGCCTGATGAATCATGTACATGATCCATGTGCCTATCGGCTCGACGAGCACCTGCGCGCCTTCTGTCTCGAGGAACTTGAACATGTTGAAGTTCCCGTCCCCCTCCGTGGTCTGGGCCCAGAACTCCCCTGTTATCTTGACTATCGGCCTAATCCTAGCGCGGTCCACCTCTATTGCGTTGAACTTGTCCCCGACTACTTTAAGCGCCGAGGTGTATTCTTCGCTATAGAGCTGGTTCAGGAACTTCCCTATGTACTTGGAAGTAGCGGAAAGCTTCGGTATCCTGCGCACTACATCTAATAAGCCTCCTTCAAGCTCAAACGGCTTGTGGTCTCTCAGCACGTCGTGCAGGTAATTAATGCTTTCGGTAAGCACCCTGTCGGTCTCTCCCTCATTCACCTCGAACGGCCTGAGCTGGTACGCGAGGTCACCCAGCAGGTCTCCCATGTTGAGGGCGTTGAGGAGGCCGAAGAAGAAATCCATGTTCAGATCAATCCCTTCTTCTGATTCCTCCCCCTGGTCGAGTCCGCCGGTCTGCTGGAATAGCATGACCCTGAAGCCGCCGAAGCCGGAGTTCCTCAAAGCGAGCCTGTATTCGGCCTCGTACATGCCGAACCTGCACGGGCCGCAAGCCCCTGCGGTAAGGAACAGGTATTTATCCAGAATCTCTTCCTTCGACATTCCGCTCTCTTCGAGACCCTGCAGGAATTGTATGAGGTTCCCCACCGTAAAATAAGTGGGGTTGCACTGTCCGTTGTTGCCGTACTCCTTTCCAAGCTGAAACGCCTTCTTGTCAGGCGTGGGTATGTACTGAGACTTGTAGCCAAATCCCTCAAGGGCGCCGTGCACCAGATGCTCGTGCTTCCACGTAAGACCTCCGAACAGGATGGTGGTGCTTTCCCTCTGGGATTTGGTGAAGGTGCGCTCCACGGGCTTTTTGAAGTGTTCAGGCTCCTTCTGTAGTACCAGGCCGAGCTCCTCTTCAAGCTTGGCTCTCTCTTCCTTGAGCCTGATTTCAATCAAGCTCTCTATATCGTTATTGATGATTCCATCTTTAGAAGAGCCGTTTATTGTTTCTGTACTTAAATGCGTCATATTGCCTGCCCCCTGAAAGAATTTTTTATAAATTTATACGTCCAAGAACTGTGCCAATAACTCATTATCTCTCTAAGTACTAGAAATTCATGAATCTTTTTTAACGACGAGTTTCTTGACAAAGCACTGGGGGCCGCATTTGTATAAAAACGATACACAACCCCTGGAAATACATTCCAAAAGTAAACACTCCGGCATTTTTTCACACTTATTTGAAAAAATGTGTATACTATTGACTCAAATTTGCTATAATTAGGTTACCAAACTGAAAAAAACCGGATTTGCCCCGCTTTTTGGGGCGAACGGGGGTAATAAGAAGGGGTGAAAAAATGAGTGCAGGGATCAGTGAGATACGGGAAAAGCTTAAATGGCACGAGGCCAGGGAGCGCCTTCTTAACAAGATACACCCTGAGCTTAACAGCGTCATCGATATAGACAAGTTCCTAGATGCCACAGTGCAGGAGCTTGGGAAAATGATGGCCGTCGATAAGTGCGACTTCATTGTGATGCACGACGAGGAGCACCTGAGGGTCGAGTACGAATACATCAAAGACCCCTCTATACCCTCGACACTGCACCTCACGCTTTCCATGAAGGAAAACGGGTGGGAGATGAGCCAGCTCAGCACCCTCGTGATCAACGATACGACCCGTGACGAGTTCGATGAGAAACTACGCGAGGTGCTGCAACGAAGCGGCACGCTGTCGGTCCTGAGCATACCGGTGATGTTCAGGGAAGAGCTGCTGGGGATTTTGGTGTTCCACTACTGCAGCAGATTTCATAGCTGGTCTGAGCACGAGATCAAGTTCCTGTCCTCGCTCGCTCAGCAAACCTCTATGGCGCTTCAGTATACGAGGCTGTACTCGCGCATGGAAAAAGGTGCCGAGATCACCCAGACCCTCCTCGAGATCACAAACGAGATAAACTCCAAAGCCGATTTTACAGACGTCACCTCTTTTGTGCTCAAAAAGGCCGTCGAGTTGCTCGGGGCTTCTTACGGCACGATCGGAATCCTCGACGCTGACGAAAAAACTCTGAAAACGGCGGGCGCTTACCCCGAAGACCTGCTCTCTCGACGCGACATCAATACTACCCCAAGTCTCGACAAAGCGTCACTAAAGACACTGCTCGATAAAAAGGTCGTTTGCATAGACTCTGGAGAGCAAAATAGTACCTACACCGCCGTCCCGAGCTTCTTCTCGGACGGCAAGGGCTCTGCCATCCTGTCCCCCATCATTCTCGACGGCGCCGCGTACGGGACGCTCAACCTGGTATGGGAGCACGACAGGGGGACGTTCAAAGCGCATGAAATCGAGCTCCTGACCGGGATTACCAACCAGTTGGCCCTTGTGCTTGAGAAAAACAGGCTGTACTCGGAGCTCATATCCCTAAAGAGCGAGCTGAACGAAGAGGGCGAGGGCGAAATGAAGATGGTGGGTATAAGCAAGAAGTTCGAGAAGTGCGTCGAGCTTGCTCACAGCGTGATAAACAGCAACGCAACAATCCTGCTCCAGGGCGAGACCGGCACGGGCAAGGAGCTTATTGCCGACTTCCTGCACAGAAACGGGGACAGAAGAGACAAACCGTACATAAAAATAAACTGCGGCGCCATACCCGAGACCCTCATTGAATCGGATCTATTCGGATATGAGAAGGGCGCCTTCACGGGGGCCGAATCCCGGAACATCGGCAAATTCGAGCTTGCAAGCGGCGGAACTATTTTTCTGGACGAAATAGGAGAGCTCAGTCTGAATGCGCAGGTAAAGATGCTGAGAGTTCTGCAGAACGGGGAGCTGTACAGGATCGGGGGCTCACACCCCGTCAACGTTGACCTCAGAGTAATCGCCGCTACGAACATCGACCTGGAGGAGTCGGTTAAAAACAACCGGTTCCGCTCCGACCTCTTCTACCGCCTCAATGTGTTCCCCATACACATCCCGCCTCTGCGGGAAAGGGCCGAGGACATACCGCTGCTGGTTATACACTTCCTGGACACCTCTAAGAAGAAGCTCAAGAAACTTATAATCGGGATATCCGACGAAGCGATGGGACTCCTTAAAAGCTACACGTGGGCGGGTAACATCCGTGAGCTTGAAAACGTAATAGAGCGCGCCGTCATCACATGCACGAGGAGGGTAATCACCGTGGACGACCTGCCCGAGCAGATAGTCGGGCACCCCAGCGCCGAGAACAACAAAACGGTTACTGTAGAGATAGGCTCCTCGATAGATGAGATGGAAAAGCACCTGATTGCAGAAACCCTTAAATACACAACCGGCGATAAGAAGCGCGCCGCGGGCATCCTGGGCATCACGCGCAAGACGCTTTACAGGAAGCTCAAGGGATACGAGCTTCTTTGATAAGGTTTTGTAAAATAATTCTCAGATTTTAAAAAATATCACTCAATGTTTTTGCTTTGACATCTTTTATCGGGCAAATTCACTTCCGTAGAAGCAACTTATGCTTCCAATTAAGCGGATTGTTTTTGGATCAATTTTTTCGCCTCAGGAAAATCGATGGGGGTATCGGCTATATGGTTCAGATAGTTATTGAACACGTTTAACGCCACATGCCCGATCAATTCAACAAGCGCCGCCTTGGTGTAGCCCACTTCAAAGAAACCGGCGATCAACTCTTGAGACGGATAACCTGCGGTGACGGTAATGTTCTTAGCAAGCTTGGTTAACGCATTTAACTTAGTGTCTCCGATCGAGCCGTCCCTTAAGGCAAGGGTTTCATCTTCGCTGAAGCCGACCATTTTCCCTACGGCGGTATGAGCGGCCAAGCAGTATTCACAGCCGTTTTCCTGGGATATGGCCAGCGCTACAGCCTCTATCTCCTTTTTGCTGAATTCGCCCCTTCGCAGGGAATCGCCAAAGGCTAAAATCCCTTTTAGAGCAGCCGGCGAATTGGCGGCCGTCGCATAAAGATTGGGGACCATGCCAATCTTTTTCTTCAGGGCATCAAAAATCTCCTGG
>JADFKM010000032.1 GCA_022564935.1 Candidatus Dadabacteria bacterium | reverse complement strand
AAAACAGCTATTGACTTTCTCTTCCTCATTTGATAAAAACGGGGGGGAGGGGGGAAATCCTAAAATGTGGAGGTCAATATGGCTGTAGCAAGAGTAACTGAAGTTATAGGTTCATCGGAAAAGTCACGGGATGATGCAGTCTTAAGCGCCCTGAATAGAGCAAATAAGACTCTTCGCGGTCTAACGGGCCTTGAGGTTGCCAAGTTCAACGCCCATATCGAGGAGGGGAAGATTCAGGAATACAGGGCGCACGTAAGGATAACGTTTATTTTAGAGTACACTTGATGTCTTGTGATTTTCCTTCAGGGGCTTAAGGTAATAACCGCGCTCAAAAACAGCAGTTAAACAGTTCATACACTTGCCCATGTCGGCCTCCCTCAACTGTCTGTTTCACCCGGCGGCGGTTTCTTGCCGGGCGACAAGGCTTTATTAATTTTTCCTCTGAAAACAGGCGTTAATAATAGAGCGTGAATGAAAACGCTTATTTTGCCGGCTGCGTTTGTTTAACGGTTCACGGGATATATCAAATCCCCAGTTGCCGCCTCGGGGGGATAGATTATTAATTTCTTTCCCCCTTGCCACTGCACAGTGACCATCCTGTGTGCGGTCTGAGCGCCCGTGAGAGGGTCGATGCCGAAATCTCCGTAGAAAGTCCTGAACCGTAAACGACCGGCGGCTTCTTTGAGCATGCGGCCATCAAGCGTTGCCGCCTCGGCTATGCAGCGCTCGATTACCAGTCCGATATTGTAGGCCTGGGCTGCGGGGTAGTCGGGCGCCCTTCCGTAGGAATCTTTGTATCGGCTTTCAAATTCGCTCGACCGGGGGCCGATATCGGTCTCCGTGTCGAGGCGCGGCTCCCACTGGCTCGGGCCTATAAACCCCTCAGCGCAGTGTCTGAGGCTTTCATGGAAGTCGTTAACTCCCGCGGCCACAAGGCCGATGGCCCCGGCCTCTACACCGTTGCGCAGTATCTGTTTTGCCAGGGCAATGTCGTCATCCATCCTCCCGGCGCATAGCATCACGTCGGGACAGAACCGCTTGATGTGTGTTAAAAGACATTGGAAATCGCTTTCACCGGATGTATATTTGAATTCCTCTGCCTGAAACCCAATTTCCTGTCCGTATCTTAGGGCGCCTGCGGCTACTTCGGACGAAAAGCCGCTGTCGGATGCGTATATCACAGCCAGGGCTTTAGACTTCGTGTCCACAACGGAAATCATGTCCAATATGCCCTTGAAATAGCCGCTTGCGCTCGTGATCGCGCTTACTATACAGCCGTATCCCCGGTTGAATAGCTCATCGGATGAGCCCCCGTGGTTCCACAGTGTTTTGTTGTGGCTGTCTGCAACCCCGCAGGCCTCTAGAGTGAGACCGCTTGAGTAGGGGCCGATAAGAATGTCCACGCCGTCGTGAGTTATGAGCCTCTCAACCTGTAGCTTGGTTGGCTCCCCTTCGCTCCTGTTGTCGTAATGAATAAGCCGAATATGAGCGCGCTTCCGTGCTCCGGGCAGGTAGACACCCCCGGATTCATTCACATCCCTCGCCCAGAGCGAAAGGCCGTTGAAGGCCTCACGTCCCTGCGGGGCGTATCTGCCGCTTAGCGGGTTGGACAGGCCACAAACGATTTTATCCATGCCTGTTGAGAGTTATGGCGCCGCTATACGTTTTTTAATGCGCATGAGGATACGAACTTACGAGGAGAGTGTCTAGCTCAGGTTTTTAAGGGCTTCCTCGATCCTGTCTGTGCCCTTAACGATTTCTTTCATGGAAGTCGCATAAGATATACGCACGTAACCCTCAGCGCCGAACTCGATTCCCGGCACGACTGCTACCTTCGCCTCTTCGAGGAGGAATCCGGTAAAATCCACACTGTTGGATATTTTCTTCCCGTGGTAGCTTTTACCGAAGAACCTTGAAACGTTGGGGAAAACGTAAAAGGCACCCTGCGGGTAGAAGCATGTAAGTCCCTGGATAGAGTTCAGTTTTTCGACTATGTAGTTCTTCCTTTTTTCGAACTCTCCGACCATACGCCCTACGGTGTCCTGATTGCCGTTTAGCGCCTCGATTGCAGCCTTTTGCGATAGGGAAGTCGGGTTTGAGGTGCATTGGCCCTGAAGTTTGTTCATGGCGCTTATAACTTCCGGCGGCCCCGCGGCATAGCCTATTCTCCAGCCCGTCATGGAATAGGTCTTCGATACTCCGTTTACAAGGATCGTGGACTTTTTGATCTCATCGCTGAGTGAAGCAACGGGGGTATGGACAGTGCCGTCATAGATTGTCTTGTCGTATATCTCATCGGAGATTATGAGGAGACCGGAGTCCATGGCGACTTCTGCAATTTCCCTCAGCTCCCCTTCGGTGTAGGTGGCCCCCGTGGGGTTGGAAGGGTAGTTGAGTATCAGCGCCTTGGTATTGGGAGTTATTGTTCCTTTCAGTCTTTCCGCAGTCGTCTTGAAGCCGTCCGCCTCGGTCGTAGGGATAGTTACCGGCTTGGCGCCGGCGAGATATACCTGCTCGGGATATGTGACCCAATACGGCGCAGGGATTATTACCTCGTCGCCGTTATCTAAGAGCACCTGCGAAATGTTGTAAAGCGTGTGCTTTGCTCCGCATGACACGGTGACCTGGTCTTTTGAGTACAGGAGTCCGTAGTCAGTGTGAAGCCTGTCAACTATTGCCTGTTTGAGCTCGTCTATCCCACCAACTGCGGTGTACTTCGTAAACCCGTCCCTTATTGCTTCGATCGCTTTTTCTTTAATGTTCTCGGGGGTGTCGAAATCAGGCTCACCCGCCCCGAAACTGACAATGTCGATGCCCTGCGCCCTGAGAGAATTTGCCTTGGCCGTGATCGCAAGCGTCGCAGAAGGCCTGAGTTTCTCGGCTCTCCGTGCAAGCTTCATAGCGGTTGCTTCGCCTCCCTTAAATTCCTCAGAAGCTTTCCCCTAAGTTTTTCTTCAACCAGCTTTGGCACCATATCGGCAGCCGAGCCGCCGAGGCTCACTATCTCCTTTATCAGAGAGGAGCTTATGTGCCCGTAATCGCTTTCGGTGACCATAAATACGGTTTCGAGCTCTGGGGAAAGGGATTTGTTCGCCAGCGCCATACGTAGCTCGTACTCGAAGTCTGAGACCGTTCTGAGCCCTCTGAGCAGTATGTTAGTGCCGAGTGTCCGGGCGTAGTTAACGAGGAGGCCGTCGAAATAATCGACCCTTACTTTGGAGTGGTCTCGGAACGTCTCTTTCAAAATCTCAAGCCTTTCCTCTAGGGTAAAGGTGGTTTTCTTCGACAAATTGTGGGCTACCGAAACTACTACCTCGTCGAAAATTCTCGTTCCCCTCTCCACGATGTTAATGTGGCCTCTTGTCAGCGGGTCGAAGGAGCCGGGATAAAGAGCTATTCTTTTCATCCTTCACCTCTATGGAAGTAGCTTACATGGGTTTGTCCGAATGGCCTTGTGGATTTTACGAACCCCTCGGGCGGGGTGTCGAACTTGTAGTCGTGCTTGACAACGACCGTTCCGCCGCCGCAGAGCAGCGGGGAGACAGCCAAGATTAGATCGTTTACCGTTAGCTCTTCATATAAGAAATATGGGGGATCGACAAATATGAGGTCGTACTCATCCCCCTTATTCTTCAGATTCCCGAGCGCCTCTTTGTAATGGGAGCAAATCAGCTCCACCCTATCGCCGAACCCGCAATTCGAAATGTTTTCCTTTAAGGCCCGCATCACCCTGGGATTTATTTCAACGAACGTTGCCCGCTCCGCTCCGCGACTGAGGGCCTCTATACCGAGCCCTCCGGCCCCGGAGAAGATGTCAAGAATGTTAAGACCAGCGAGGCTTCCGAGGGTATCGAAAATAGAGGTTCTTACCCTGCTCGTAGTGGGCCTGACGGGGGTTCCCTTGGGCACCTTGAGCTTTTTGCCTTTTGCCGAGCCTGTTAGCACCTGCAACATGAGAATTATACTACCATACCATGTTGTCTTGGACAAAACTGCCTGTGCCCCATGCGACTACGAATTTGCTGCGGATAGAGGCACTTACAGACGAATTTGCCCGCAGCAATCAGTTGTCCTTTAACTTGTCCTTGAAGAATCTCAGGGTTTTCACCCACGAATCCTCGGCCGCTTTTTTGTTGAAGGAGCGGCTGTTTTCATTTGCGAAAGCGTGTCCCGCTCCATGGTAAAGGTGTGTTTCGATTTCCTTGTCGAGCGATTTGAGGGAGCTCTCGAACTTATCAACGCTCGAGGGGGGAATACCCCTGTCTTTGTCCCCGAAGAAGCCGGCTATGGGGGCCTGGATCCTGTTGTGCTCCCTAGGGTCAGTGACCAGCCTGCCGTAGTAAATAACACATGCGGCGAGCTCGGGGCTGTTGATGGCTAGTGAGAGCGAGTACCCACCCCCCATGCACCATCCGATAGAGCCTATTCTGCTGCCCTTTACGTACGGTTGGGATTGGAGGTACCGGACTGCGGCGAGCATGTCGGCGACGGCCCTGTCCTCCGGGAGCCCCCTCATGAGCTCGTGGGCTTCTCCAGGGTCGGAGGTGGCCCTGCCCCTGTACAGGTCTACGGCCAATACCACGTATCCTTGGTCTGCAAGCTCGGAGGCCTTGCCCCTTATTTGGTCGTTCAGTCCCCACCACTCGTGAATCATCACCACGGCGGGGAAAGGGCCCTTGCCCTCCGGTTTTACCAGGTACCCGGATATTTCTTCTCCCCTGGAGCTGTATTTCACGGTTGTGCCCTTCATCTCTCCTCCCGCCACGGGGTGCGTAGCGCTCCCTCCTAGGACGAGAGGCGAGAGGAGCGATACAGTCAGAAAAATCATCAACCGGTTCGACACCAAATCCATGTACTTATCCTCCGTATAGGAATTTATTTTATAAATTAACAGTATATTGGTTTATTTGCCGATTTGAGCGCCGTCATTACTACGTCTTTATTTCAGCAGGCTGGCAGTCCCTTGGGTTTTGGTGCAAACTTGTGTTTGAAAGTCTGCACGGCCGAGCTAGAGAATGCCCGTCGCTTTGAACAGCGCTAAGCCTATGCAATATAAAGACACAGATACTGCAAGGGCGGCATAAACGGGCAGCTGGATTTGAGCGGCCAATTTGATGAATATATACGCTATCATTAAAACGCATACAGCCACCGCCCCAGTATTCAGGGCCGCTCCGATGCCGGGGTCGAGGGCAAAGGCGCCGAGGGCGGTATTGAGGAGCGCGGCTATGAGAAGAACGAGCGCCGTGCACGTCAACGCTACGAGTAGTCGGTAGGTGAGGGAGAGGAACAGGTCCCTTCCGGACATGGCGGAGTTTCCGGCGGAGGCTCTTGAGATTAGAAATAGAGGGAGAAGCGTAAAGGCAAGCGCAAGCCACGTTGTTGCGGTGATTAGAGCGGCGGCGCTCGGCGAAGACAGCGAGGGCGACATCTCTTTTAACGAAAGCGCGTACAAAAACAGACCGACAGACGTTGTCAGAATGAAAGCGCCCGTCAGCACTGCATGGGATGTTAAAGAGCTGCTTTTTGGGGAAGGGTAGCAGGTGTTTTCGTCGCAGGGGTTAAACAGGTAGCGGTTTTCGGCGAAGGCGTAATAAAGTGCGCTGAATACATGGCGAAGCACGGGGAGCGACAACACCTTCCCCACGGCGCTAATCTGTGAATGTCTGAGGGCGTAGAGATAGGCGTCCGGACCTTTATACAGTCCCCCGTCCCGGGTATAGAGATAAATTTCACGGTCGAAGTCAAGCTCCGTTGTATCGATGCTTAAGCCGCCGGACTGCTGAAAAGGGACGGTGGTAAAGAGGTTTTTTTTATCGACACTCTTAAGGGCGGCGACCATTTTTGTGCAAACTGCGCAGTCCCCATCATAGAGCAGGTAATTGGTTTCATTGCCCGGCGCCGTGGAATGCGGCTTTTCATCCGTGAGTTGTTCGGCCATGGATAAATCTCCAACTAAGCTACTGTGCTGCTATACCGTCTGCAAGCTCAAGCGCTTCATTTACCATCTCCCGGAGAAGCTCTGTGCCGCTCCGCCAAAAACCGGGGTCTTTGATGTTCACACCCAGCCTCCCGAGTAGTCTCTCGGGGGTGTCGGAGCCTCCTGCATACAGGAGCTCGACGTAGCGTTTCGTAAATGCGTTTCCTTCACGTAGGTAAATGTTGTAGAGCGCTAGCACGAGCAGCTCTCCGAATGCGTATGCGTAGCAGTAGAAGGGGGAGTGTATGAAATGGGGTATGTACATCCACCACAGCGCGTAGTCTTTTGTCGTTTCAATCGCATCGCCGAACATGGGCCTGTTCGCCTCGACCCAGAGGGTGTTAATCCTTTCTGTGTCGAGCTCTCCTTCTTTCTTTCTTGCCTCATGGAGGCTCTGCTCGAACCTGGTCAGCACAACCTGGCGCGACACGGTGGCGAATATGTCCTCTAGCTTGCTGCAGAGCAGCGCCAGTTTGGCTTTGGTGTCTTTTTCGGACTCTTTGAGCTTGTGGAACACGACCATCTCGCTGAATACGCTTGCCGTTTCGGCGGTTGTGAGCGGGGTGTTGCATTGGAAGTAGCCCTGTTTTCTAGATAGGTGTTGGTGTATGCCGTGGCCGAGCTCGTGAGCGAGTGTCATCACGTCCCTCGGCCTGCCGGTGTAGTTCATGAACACGTAGGGGTGAACGCTCGGCACCGTGCCGTGGCTGAAAGCTCCCCCGCGCTTGCCCTCCCTTAGCTCCGCATCGATCCAGTTCTTGTCGAAGAACTCACTTGCTATGTTTGAGAACTGAGGAGAGAAGCTTTCGAAAGACTCCAGAATAATCTCCTTGCCCTCTTCAAACGGTACGGTTCTCTTCTCGGGGAAAACCGGGGAGTAGCGGTCATAATCGTAGAACTTTTGCACCCCGAGCAGCTTCCGCTTCAGCCGGTAGTATTTATGCACCAGGTCGTAGCCGGCCTCGGTTGCTTTCAAGAGAGCTTCCAACGTTTCAGAGTCTATCTCGTTGTCGAGGTTTCTGGACGCCATCGGGTGTGGGTACTGCCTCAATCTGTCGGTCGTGGCGTGGTCTTGGACGAGGGTGTTGAAGATGTAGGTGAGCACGCGGCGGTTTTGTTTTAGGCCGTTTGTAAGCCCTCTGGCCGCCGCTTTCCTCTTGTTCCTGTCGGGGTCGTAGAGGAGCGAGAGCACCTCGGATTCAGTCATTTTCTGTGTTTTTCCCTCGATTCTGACCTTAAACACTATGTTGTTTATCACTTCGTCGAACAGTCTCCGGAACGCCCTGAGGCCGGTATTGGACTTTTCGTCCATTATCTTTTCCTCGGGCTCGCTCAGGCGGTGGGGCTTGTACTTCCTCTCGTTTTCCAGGAAGTGTCTGTACTTTTTGAGCGCTTCGTCTTCTAGGATTTTTTTCGCCGTATCGTCGGGGATGTCCGTAAGCTCAAGCTCGAAGAAAAGAATGTGTTTTCTTATCTGCGTTAATCTTTCCTGGGACGATTGCAGGAAAGCTCCGTGCTTCGGGTCGGCAGTGTCCGAGGCGAAGAGGAGGTGGGCGAAGGCGATGACCTTTCCCATCGTCTCCTGAATGTCCTCAAGCTCGGCTGTGGCCTCAAACAGAAGGGCAGGGGTGACGGTAGGGGAGTCGATCTTGCCCCGGTAATGCTCTTCGAACGATTTTGCCCTGTCTAGGGATCGCTCCAGGTCGGCTTCTATCTGCGGGTCGTCAATGCCCGAGTAAAGGTCGTCCAGGTTCCACTTTACGCCCTCGGCTCCTGTTGCAGTTTTCTTTGTTGCCTCTGCCATTTGCGTTTCTCCCGGTGAATGCCGGAGTTCTTTGTGAGGAAATTCCGATAGACTGTGCGCCTTAAATAAATAGTACTTTGTAATTATCGGCATGCAAGGACTGGGGAAGCGGGATTCACGTACCCGTGTCCCCATCGGTAAGTCATCTAGGGTGTGGAACCTTTATGCAAGTACCAGCGAAGGTGTATTGAGTGTTGGTTGTGGAATATAATTACCAAAAAGGGATGAGCGGATTCTTGTCATTTGCTCTGACAGCTCTTCCGTTACTATTCTGTTTGCCGTTGCCCCGTCGGCTTTGCCCTTTACTTGCGGCATGAGGGATTTCATTACCTTTCCCATGTCCGAGGGGCCTTGTGCTCCAACCTCTTCGATAGCTTTCTTCACAAGCTCCCTGATCTCGTCCTCGCCCATCTGCTCCGGCATGTAGGAGGTAGGCACATCGAGCTCGGCTTTTTCGCTGTCGACGAGGTCTTGCCTGTGTGCTTTGGTGTAATGCTCTATGGCCTCCTTCCTTTTCTTTATCTCGCTTGATACCACGGCTGCAACCTCTTCATCCCCGAGTGCCTCCTCGCCCTTTCTAAGCTCTATCTCTTTATTTTTTATAGCCGACTGCACCATCCTGAGCACACTCAGCTCTAATTTGCTCTTGTTCCTGAGCGCATTCACCATATCCTCTTTAATTCTTTCTTTCAGATTCATCGCATCACCTCTTTTAATTCAGGGTTGAGCACATTTCCTAAATGTAAACGGTTTGTTTATTCATAATCAAGGGCAGTCAGGTGCGTGTTTTATTGAATTGTTCATGAATCTTAATTCGTGACCTCCGCTCGCGATATTTCCCCGTGGAAATCCCTGGTAAGTTAATTAAGGTGAAGATGAAAATGTTGCGGGGCTTGTGCTATGCCGTTAACCGATGAGCTATGGAGCTCGATCACAGAGATCTATAACGCTATACTTGAGCACGATTTCATAGTGGGCCTTACTGACGGGACGCTCATTGAGGAGAGCTTCAAATACTACGCAGTACAGGACGCGCTGTATTTGAGGGAGTTTGCAAGGGCTCTCAGCATAGCGGCGGCCAAGTCTCCTGTGGATGAGTGGATGATAATGTTCAACGAGCACTCAGCAGGGGCTTTAAAGGTCGAAAGGGCGCTCCACGAGAGCTTTTTCAGGGACTTCGGTATCGACACCGAGGATGTGTATTCAACCCCACTCGCGCCCAACAACCTCGCTTACACCAGCTACCTGCTGTCCGTAGCGTATTCCGCTCCCTTCCATGAGGTGATCGGGGCCATCTTGCCTTGCTACTGGATATACGGCGAGGTGGGGAAGGAGCTGATAAAAAAGGGCTCCCCTAATGCCCTGTATCAGAGGTGGATAGATACGTACGGGGGCGAGGAGTTCGAAGTTATAGTAAAGGCAGTCCTGGCTCTGGCGAATGAAGTAGGCGAAAGTCTGCGGGAGGAAGAAAAGCGCATGGTAAAGAGCCGTTTTATAACCACCAGCAGGTACGAATGGATGTTCTGGGATATGGGCTTTATGCGCCAGGACTGGCCCGTGGGATGAGGGTTTCTCCAGGGGTTAGCCGGTGGATATTGTCCTCAAAGCGGTGTTATAATCATTATGGGAGCATGAGGGATTATCGTTAACCCGACATTGGGAAAACCGGTCCCTTGTTTATCTCCTCAGGGGGTAGTTAAATTAAGGCTTTCTCGTTATACTGTTTGCATAGGTTTTGCCATTCCAAATGTTTTAAATAAAATTACTGCCCGGTGTATTTAACGGCTTTCTTCACATGCTGGAAGAGAAGAGGTGTCTTAGCGCTGAAGCTTCCCGGGTGCCACTTCGTTTAAAGGTGCGATATTGAAACCCAATTTAATTAGGAGGTCATGAGTGAACATTGATATGGTAGCCAAGGGAATGGAGCTCTCCGATGATTTGAAAAGTTACGTTAACCACAAGCTCGTCGGTTTTGAGCGCCACCTCAAAGAGGTGGGAGAAGGGGAAGTAGATGTCGTCATCACCTTCACGGTCGAGAAGCACGGAAGCCGCCATCGAGTCGACATTAATGTTTACCTCAAAACCCCCGGCGGCGGGTCGCTGCATGCGTGGGAGGAGAGCAACGACACTTATAAATCTCTTGAGTTTGCCATAGACGATGTGGAAAGGCAGCTGAACCGTCTCAAGGAGAGACGCCTAGAGCAGCGAAGAGAGAGACAGAGGGCAAAACAGAGGAATCAAACAACAGGTATCCCATCTGCCGAGCGTGACGATATGGAAGGCGTGATCGAGGAAAAACTTCCCGTGATGAAGCCCATGACGGTCGAGGACGCCTCCGTGATTTTGTTAAGCGAGGAGAGGTTCTTTTTCCCCTTCAGGAATGCAACCACCGGGGAGATAAACGTAATTTACAGGAAGACCAACGGCAGCTTCGGGCTGATTGGGCCATAAAGCATGTGCGTGAATGGAACAATTTTGAGTGCAAGTGTTTAATTAAGTCCTGTCAAGTAAGGTTTATGTTAGGGCATTAGCCAACAGATGACTAATGCCCAAATTTATTCAGTTTATATTTGGGTGTGACCGTCCCATTTTTACCTAAAACTGGTCAAATACCACATCTTCGTCAAACTCGGTTAATTCCGCATCTTCGTCGATCGCCAGACCGATTCCACGCACGAAAACCTTTTCGTCAGTTGCGCCGTCTTCGAGCGGATTGCAGTCCTCGGTAGTGAGCGTATCGTCGAACATTCCCGCCGGAACGTCGATAGGCTCGCCCAAAGCAACCACTTCCGCCTGGTCTTCGGCTATACCGGGGGCGTTTTCCTGTTGATACACATCGCCGACTTGCGGGTCAGCCGGCATAAAGATCCCGGGGAGATTACCGTTCTTTCCCGCTCGCCATTCGCCTTCATGACCAACGATCTCGCCGTCCTCGAAATCATTTACAGCCTCGCCGAAGTAGCAAACGGTGCCGTCGGGGGCCTGGGCAAAGAAGTTCCTGGAGACCTCGATGAGTTCACCGTCCTCGAATTCCGCCGCCTCCATTACGCGTGTGGTTACGCCCGCGACCTCTTCGGTCTCATCCAAAACGGTAATTTCCAATCGGATCTCTACGCCTTCGTCGTCCACACCCTCAAGCACTAGCACAATGCCAACCACTAAAGGGCTCAAATCTCTAACATGCTCTCCGCTAGGGCTGTGATGCGGGATGAGAATGGAGCACATGGATCCCACGGAGGTGGCGTCCGGGCCTACTCCTACTCCTCCTACTCCAACTCGAATTCCTGCTCCGAGATGGTCTTGTTTCCGCTTTCCTCGCTCGCCAACACCTCGGCCTTGAACTCGCCGTCGAGTTCTTCGAGGCTCTCGAAGAACTCCGGCGGAACCGTCACGCTCTGGGTTCCATTGGAGCACGTGGCCTCGGGGTCAGCCAGAACGTCGACGCTAAACTCGAACACGCGTCCGGTCTCCTCGTCGAACTCGTCCAACTCGACGAACTCGACAATGACCTGGTAGCGGACAATTGCTGGATCTCCTTCTTCTGAAGTGTCGCACCATTCGATGACGGGGTTCCCGATCGAGGTGATGTTCGGCGCGGCCGGAAGGTCGTGCGTCAGCTCCGCCGTGCCCACCAGCTCGTCTCCGTCAACCGTCGTGCCAGAGAATTGATATTCCCCCTCAGGAAACAGTGCCAGGAACTCTTCGATCGGGAACTCGTCGAGCTCCGGCTCCTCGCTCTCGGTGAAGAGCTCGGTACTGCCGATTTCCATCAAGCTTCCAGCGTTCTCGACCCTGAAGATCGTGCCGTTCGGGCCGCTGACCTCAACCTCTAGCCAGCCTTCTGCATCGAAGAAGATCTGAATGCCCAGATCGAGATCCGTGGCGTTGAACTCAAAGAAGACCTCCGCATCGGCGAAGGGGATCTGATCCCCGTCGTTACCACTATCGCCGTCGCCGTTACACCCACCAATAATAAAGAAAGGCAAGACACCTATAATTAAAAGAAGTAAAAGCTTATTATACTTTTTATACATATATACACAGCTCCTATACAATTATTTTTGAAATATTATCCCATTTAGTAGTGTACGTAAAGTTCTATAAAAACATTTTTTGGTATTTCCCCAGGATTTCATATAGCATCACCTCCTAACTGAATTATTGCAGAAGGAAATAATTACCTATGCCGATTAAGATAACCTGCAATATCTACTTTTTCTAAGAAAAATTTAGTGTAAGCAAAGAATGCGCCGATGCCATTGAGGCTATTAGAGCAAAATAGGGTGGTGGGGTTGGTTAGAGGCAGTTGAATTTAATTTCAGATTACATACAATGGAGTTGACTATCCTCAGCTAGAATCTTTCACTTATTTTGAGTCTATACGTAATGCGAGATTGAGTACCGCGCTTAATTCTTTTTCCCTAGTACAAATGCCTTAATATGCACGCTCTCATTTCTCAACCCTCTTCTTCCAACACATAAATCTCCCTCAAATTCCTACCCTCCTCTCCCCAGTCGGTACCGTAGCCCACGATGAACCCGTCGTCGTGTCGGAACCCTACGTAATCGGCGTCAATCTGAACCCTGCGTTTGCTCGGATTGTCCACAAGGGCGCAGATCCGAAGCGTTGCGGGGCTTCGAGCAAGCAGTATGTTCTTTATTGCAACGGAGGTTACACCGGTGTCGATGATGTCCTCTACTATGAGCACATGACGGCCTTTAACGGGGATAGTCAAATCAAGCAGAACGTCTAGGTCTCCGGGCTCCATGCCGTTCCTGTAGCTTGAGAGGCGCACGAACTCTACCTGCACGGGAAAGGGGATTTCGCGCACCAGGTCGGCGAGGAATATGAAGGCCCCTTTGAGAGCGCCGATGAGGATGGGGTCTTTGCCCTCGTAATCGGCCCGAATCCTTCCCGCAAGCTCCCGGACTTTGCCGGCGATCTGTTTTTCGGAATACACCTCCTTCAGCTTCCTGCCCTTTATCTCTCGGATCATATGTTCATGAATACTCTCCGTGACGCCAGTGATTGGTTGTAGCGCAGTCTTTTCCCATCAGGCCGTCTTCGCCTTGCCGTCTTTTATGAGAAACGTTTTCTTCTGCCCTTCGTATATGACGTCTGTCGTTTCAAGGGCGGTGATGAATATCTGCCCCTGGAACTCGCTCAGCAGCTTGAACAAGAAGAGCTTCCTGCCCCTGTCAAGCTCGCTTGAGATGTCGTCCAGCAGTACGATGGGCAGCCTGCCCAGGATGCTGCGGATGAGGGATATCTCGGCCGCTCTCAGGGCAATAGCCAGGGTCTTTGCCTCTCCCTGGGATGCGAACTTCGAGGCGTCCCTGCCGTCCAGGATGAATTCCGGCTGGTCTCGGTGGGGGCCTACGGTGGTATGTCCGCGTTTTATATCGTGCTGAAGATTTGTCTGCAGACCCTCGCGTATATTTTCTTCGAGGTTTCCTTCGGTCGATACAGGAGAGTTGTACTCCACTTTTATTTGTTTTTTCTGGTGAGCTATGGTGTTGTAAATCCCTGCCACCAGGGGCTTGAGCTTCTCGATTGTTGCGATACGCCTGTTCATGATGCGCCCGCCCAGCTCGGCGATTTGCCCGTCCCAGAGCTCCAGGATATCGCTCTTTTTTGTGGCTTTTTGCAAAATGGCGTTTCTTTGTGATACCGCGCGGGAGTACTGCTTCAGGTCCCGGGGATGGACGGGCTCGAAATTCGATACCAATATGTCCAGATACCGCCTCCTATCCGCGGGAGACCCTTTTACATATTCGGTGTCTTCGGGCAGGAATGTTACCACATTGAACCGGCCGGTGATCTTCCTAGAGTCGTAGAGCACTTTGCCGTTGAGCTTAATAGTTTTCCCCCCACGGTCGAGCATAATGTGCACCTCGCTCAGGCCGCTACGGGTATTAAACTCACCCTTAATCCGACCCTCGGTCTGGCCGAAGCAGATGATGTCTTCCATCTTATGCTGCTTGAACGGCCTGGTTGTAGAGAGAAAGTGGATGGCTTCGAGGAGGTTGGTCTTGCCATGGCCGTTTTCCCCCGTAATGAGGTTGAAGCGGTCGTGAAAACTGAATGTTTCCCGACGGTAGTTTTTGAAATTTTGGAGCGTCAGAGATTTAAGCTGCACGTTGGGGTTTCTAGCTCAGGGGAAATAGTAGAGTAATGTACGGAAATTATCTTATATTATAATGATACCGGTGTATAGAAGCCGGGGATAAAAACATGGGGTCGTTTTTTACAATACTCCCTGCTTGAGTATGATAATTGGCCAAGAATTGAAGATTGTACTTGTTTTGAGAATGTATCGGGAGATTTTTTAAACTTAGGCATTTTAATACTTGGTATTTTAATCTTAGGATAGGGTGTTTTGCTCAAAGCGGTTTTATTATTGATGTGAACTTAAAGCTGCGTTAATTAGGATTTATAACCGGAGAAAAACAACGGTCTATTTCGCTGGATTTAAAGTTTCATTTTTGGTTATATTCGACCTTTGTGGTAAATACTTTGCAATTCGACGAGAAACATATGTGCTCTAATAGCGAACTTTTCTGCACACGCTGTACCGGTTGAACGGAACTTCAGGAGCTTACTCAAAAGGAATTACAAGAAATAAGCAAGTTGTTTAAGTTTAGTAATACATGAATTAAAATAGTTTATATGAGAAAAACCTTATTCATAAGCCATGCAAATCCGGAAGACAATGAATTTACAATTTGGTTAGCTTCAAGATTGCAACTTTTAGGATACAAGGTTTGGTGTGACCTTGAGGGCTTAATCGGAGGCGAAAAGTTCTGGTCTGAAATTGATAATGAAATTAGAAATAATACGATAAAATTTCTACTCGTTTTCTCAAATTCCATTTGTAATGAACCAGGTGTTTTAAAGGACGGAATTGACAAAGAAATCAGTCTCGCCGAAAGTATCGCAAAAAAATTAGGATTAAAAGATCTTATAATTCCCTTGAATATTGATGAGGATGCACCTTTCAATTCTTTTATAGGATTGAATCGATACAAGCATATAACATTCCACAGTAATTGGGCAGTAGGATTAAAACAATTAATCAAAAAGCTTGAAAAAGACAAGGTTCCTAAAGATACTGTCGGTGATAATAGATCTGTCATATCTTGGTACGAAAACGAATTTACAACTAAATTTGGCTTATACAAAAAAAAGGAAAAATATTATAGCAATTGGTGGCCAATAGAAGAATTGCCTGAAAATCTATACTTATACCAGTACGAAAATGAGAAACAGGCAAAAACAATTTATGCAGAATATTTTGAGTATCCAATAATCAGGCATGGAAATATTTTAGTAACTTTTACCGATGAAATAAAAACTATAAATAAACAAAATGATGATTTAGAAATCCTTCCAATAAAAAAATATCAAATCGGATCTTCTAGCATTCTTAATGGTTTCGATAGGGATACTTTCCCGACTCTTTTGAATGCTAAGAACTTGTTGAACTGGCTGCTAAATAGAACCTTCCATTTATTGATGAAAAGGAGAGGATTATATTGGTATGAGATGGCTAATAAATCTAATGCATACTTTTTTCCGAAACTGAAATTGGAAAAAAACAGAGTTAAGTTTAGTTATCCGAATAGAGAAAAGACAAAAAACTTAGTTGGTAGATATAAGATTAATGATAACAAAGTTGGAAATTGGCATTTCGCAGTTTCTTCAAAGACGCTTTTATATCCTACGGTGTGTTTTAGTTTAAAGTCTCATATATTGTTTTCTGATAACGGCTATCATATCTGGAAAGATAGTAAACGACTACATTCCGCAAGAAGAAATAAAGGCAAGAAATGGTTTAATGAAGAATGGAGAGATCAACTTATAGCTTTTATTAATGCAATCAAAGATGAGAATGGAAAGACAGAAATACCTCTAAATAAAGATTTTACTTTAAAAATGCCTTTACTAACCCTGTCTTTTTATTCTAATATTGGATACAACCAACCCGAAGCAAGAGAAAGGCAAAACTTAATTAGTATAAGTAAGAATGTAGATGAGTATTACCAAGATGTAGAAACCTAAGTTTTTGTTAAAATGAGAAATGTAAGATTAATCCATTTAAGAGAGCCTTTATTATCGTTTGGATATAATCAAAAATCAATTGATCCTAGAGATGGCATAACACTCTTTGGCCCTTACACTAGAAAGGATATAAAATTTACAAACATCGGGATTATTGGTACTTATTTCGGTAGAAGTCGGCTGATTGAGTGGTTAAAAAGCATAGAAAAACCTGTTTATAGTAAGGAAGAAGATTTTGCAAGGCCCTTCTTCCCTGGAATCGAAGCAGCTTTTGAATTCAGCCTAAATTTAAGTGCAGTACAAGAATTAGACATTGATAAAAACGATATAATAAAGTATTTGAAGTACCAAGACTCTCACCAGAGGGTATACAATCTTGTCAATTTATTTGCTGATAAGTTAATCAGATTTAAAAGGGAAGAGGAAATTCCTGTAGTTGTTTGGTTCGTTGTTATTCCTGATGAGGTATATACATATGGCCGTCCTAAATCAAAAATCCCACCTTCTGAAGACAATATAAAAATTGGACTTAAGAGTAAATATTCAAGGAATAGCCGAGCATTATTTCTTTTTTCTGAAGATCAGAAACTCCAAGAGGCTTATCAGTATGAAGTTAACTTCCATAATCAGTTGAAGACGAGATTATTGGAAGATGGAATTATTACACAGATAATTAAAGAGAGTACTATCGCCTATAGAGAAATATTTACAAAAAGAGGGATAGAGATTGAAGAAATTTTTGATTCAGCTAAAGCTTGGAGCATCTCAACTACACTGTATTATAAGAGTGGAGGTTTACCTTGGAAGCTAGGAAGTGTTCGGAAAGGTGTCTCTTATGTCGGATTAGTTTATAAAAGAATAGATACAGCTTCAGATGAAAAAACAGCATGTTGTGCTGCGCAAATGTTCCTTGACTCAGGGGATGGCATGGTATTCAGAGGAAATGTAGGCCCCTGGTATAATCCAAAAATCGGGGAGTTTCATTTATCAAAGGAAAGCGCAAAAGAGTTAATCGAGAAGGCACTAAAAACTTTCGATGAAAAAAATGAAGATTATCCCAAAGAAATCTTTATACATGCAAAAACTTATTTCAATGATGAGGAATGGGAAGGATTCGAAGAAGCAGCTAGAGATAAATCAAAAGTTATAGGCGTTAGGATTAGAGATGACAGGGTATTTAAGCTGTATAGAGATTACGCTTATCCCATACTGAGAGGTATGGCTTTAGTAATTGATGAAAGAGAAGCCTTTCTATGGACAAAAGGATTTATACCAAGAATTCAAACGGTTATGGGTTTAGAAACTCCTAATCCTCTCAGTGTTGAAATTGTAAAAGGCGAGGCTGATATTGTACAAGTTTGCAAGGATATCCTATCCCTTACTAAACTCAACTATAATACTTGTATTTATGGTGATGGTGTTCCAGTAACTTTAAAATTTGCAGATTTAATCGGTGAAATATTAACTGCGGGGCCCACGAAAGAAATAGGAGTATTGACATTTAAACATTATATTTAATTTGAGTGATTCATAGACATCATTTCAATATAATGATGTTCTATGAATAGAGAAATAAAAAAGCAGTACTGCTTAAACGGAACTTCAGGAGCTTAAGAATGGACATAGGTGTGATTGGAACCGGATGTGTAGGCCTTGTTACCGGCTCTTGCTTTGCGGAGAGCGGAAACAGCGTGATTTGTATGGATGTGGATACTGAAAAGATAGAACTCATTAAAGGTGGAGTGCTGCATATCTATGAGCCCGGCCTCAGGGAGCTGATTGAAAGGAACATCCGGGAGAACAGGCTGAGCTTTACGACCGACCTTGAACATGTGGTTAGAAACTCGCACATAATATTCATAGCCGTATCGACCCCCCCGCGCGAAGACGGCTCGGCCGACCTCGGCGCCGTGCTCGATGTAGCGCGCTCGATTGGGAAGCTGCTGTACGATTACAAAATAATCGTGACAAAGAGCACGGTGCCCGTGGGCACCACAGAGAAGGTTAGGGAATTAGTGGGACAGAACACCCAGGTTGAGTTCGATGTCGCCTCAAACCCGGAGTTTTTGAAGGAGGGCGCTGCGGTCGAAGACTTTATGAAGCCCGACAGGGTTGTTATTGGCGTCGACAACCCATCGGTGGGTGAAGTATTGAAGGAGCTTTATCAGCCGTTCATGCGCTCCGGGGACAGGACTATAGTCGTTTCGATACGCTCTTCTGAGATAGCAAAGTACGCCTCCAATGCGATGCTCGCCACCAGGATATCGTTCATGAATGAAATGGCTAACTTGTGTGACCTTGTCGGGGCCGACGTAGCGGAGGTCAGGGTGGCTATGGGCGCCGATTCTAGAATTGGCAGGCACTACCTTTTCCCCGGGGTCGGCTACGGGGGGTCGTGCTTTCCCAAGGATGTGAAAGCCATTATTCAAACGGCCAGGGAATTGGGGTATGAGCTAAAGGTATGCAGTGCGACGGAAGAAGTTAACCGGATGCAGAGAGAGCGGTTCTTCGAGGGTATCTTGGACTTTTTCGGGGGGGATTTGAAAGGCAGGAGGTTTGGGGTGTGGGGGCTGTCCTTTAAACCGAGAACCGATGATATTCGCGAGGCCCCGTCCCTTTTCGTTATCGAGAGGATACTCTCTCACGGCGGCCGGGTGGCCGTGCATGACCCGGCGGCTATTGAAAATGCGAGACTGTGCTTGGGCGACCGGGTGGAGTATGTGGAATCCAGCTATGACGCCTGCGGGGGCGCCGATGCCCTAGTGGTGCTTACCGAGTGGAACGAGTACAGGCAGCCGGATTTTGACAGGCTGAAAAGCTCCATGTCGGGAGCAGTGATTTTTGACGGGAGGAACCTCTACGATCCCAGAAAGCTCGCCGAGAAGGGGTTCAAATACTTTGCGTTTGGCAGGAGTAATACTGAAGGTTAGATTAAAATATGGAGCTTTGGGGGCTCGGCAGCCCCGGGTGGAACCCGCTTTTCAATCGTGTTTGAAGATATTTTGAAATGGTCTCCTTTTTGCACTTTATAGTTTCTTAGTTGTTTGTCGTGTACTTGAAAGTGCCGAGGCTTTGTTTATATTAATCCATTAAAAGAGGGTGGAAATGGCAAAATCACTAATTATTGTTGAATCGCCCGCTAAGGCGAGGACAATTAAAAAGTACCTCGGACGGGATTACAACGTGGAGGCCTCCTCGGGGCACCTTGTAGACCTCCCGTCCAGCAAGCTTGGAGTGGACGTGGAGAAAGATTTCGAGCCTAAGTATGTGGTGATAAAAGATAAGAGAAATTATTTATCGAAGCTCAAAAAGGCGGCAAAAGATGTGGATAAAATATATCTCGCCTCAGACCCCGACCGAGAGGGCGAAGCCATAGCGTGGCACATAGTGGATCAGCTCGGCATAAGGGACAGGGCATACAGGGTGCTGTTTTACGAGATAACCGAGAATTCCATCAAAAAGGCGATGGAAAACCCCCTTACACTCAGCAAAGAGCGGTTCGAGGCCCAGCAGGCGAGGAGAATCCTTGACCGTCTCGTCGGCTATAAGGTCAGCCCGATTTTATGGAAGAAAGTCAGAAAGGGCTTGAGCGCGGGCAGGGTGCAGAGCGTCGCTCTGCGTATGATTGTAGAAAGGGAGAGGGAGATAGATGCGTTTGTGCCCGTCGAGCACTGGAGCGTCGAGGCTTTACTTAGAAAGGACGGAGACGATGACGCAACTTTTACCGCTAAGCTTTCTAAGTACAAAGGCGAAAAAGCCGAAGTCGGCAGTGAGGAGCAGGCCGTGCCAATCGTGGAGGCATTGCGAAATGAGAACTATAAAGTTCTCTCGGTAGAGAAAAAACAGAGGCAGAGGAAAGCCTTTGCTCCCTTTATAACGAGCACGCTCCAGCAGGAGGCGTCTAGGAAACTGAGGTTTCCCGTCAAAAAAACCATGACCATCGCCCAAAAGCTCTACGAAGGCATCGAGCTTGGGGCCGAAGGCCCTGTGGGACTGATCACCTATATGAGGACAGATTCTGTCAGAGTATCGGACCATGCGCTTGGCGAAGTCCGGGCTTACATAACGGAAAAATACGGAAGCTCCTATCTTCCCGATAAGCCAAATGTGTTTAAAGTCAAAAAGTCCGCTCAGGACGCCCACGAGGCCATAAGGCCTACCTTCGTGTCATACGAGCCGGAGTCGGTGAGAAAGCACCTCTCCTCAGACGAGTATCGACTGTATGAACTCATCTGGAAAAGGTTCGTTTCATCTCAGATGTCACCCGCTGTGTACGACCAGACCACAGTGGAAATAGAAGCGGGTGAGGGAATCTTCAGGGCAACGGGGTCGGTTATAAGGTTCAAGGGATTTACCGCCGTCTATACCGAGAGCAGGGAAGAGGAGGAGTCGAATGGGAATGAAGCCAAGGAGAAAGAAGAAGATGTTACCCTCCCCGAACTCCGGAAAGACGAAGTATTGAGGCTGCTTAACCTCGAAGGAATCCAGCACTTCACCCAGCCCCTGCCCCGATTTACCGAGAGCTCGCTCGTGAAGGAGCTTGAAGAAAAGGGGATTGGAAGGCCCTCTACATACGCCCTTATACTGTCCACTATCCAGAATAGGGAGTACGTCATAAAGGAGAGGGCCAGACTGATTCCGACTCTTCTCGGCAAATCCGTAACCGACTATCTCACCATGGGCTTCCCGGAGGTCATGGATATTAAGTTCACGGCCGCTATGGAAGAAAACTTAGACAGGGTGGAGGAAGGCAGCGTTAACTGGGTGGAGCTCTTGAAAACCTTTTACAAGGGTTTTTCCCGGAGGCTCGATGAAGCCGAGCAGTCCGACAAGAGCATCAGGCGCGAGGGGGTTCCCACCGACATTTCCTGCGACGCATGCGGCGCGCCCATGATAATCAAGTGGGGGAAGAAGGGGGAGTTCCTGTCGTGCTCGAAGTATCCTGACTGCAAGAACGCGAAGCGTTTCAAGTATGGAACAGACGGCAAGGTAGAGGTGGTCGTAAAAAAGGAGCAGGATATAAGAGAGGACGTAAGGTGTGAGCTTTGCGGCGAGCCTATGGCACTGCGCTCAAGCAAGTACGGCAAGTTTTTCGGCTGCACGGGTTATCCGGAGTGCAGGGGCATAAGGAAGCTGACCGACGTTGAAGCTCAACAGTCCGAGCATGGAAGCGGGGACTCTGCCCCTGAGGCTGAAAATGCGCCTGAGCCGGACAAGGAGCAGGCCGAAGTTTGATTCATGCCGTAAGTATGCTGTCAGAAAGTGTTCAATATCGTTATAAGAACCTGATTTCTCCCTCCCGTTTTATGGTACTACTAGCTTCCCCGGTTCTTGAACTATCCCCGGCTAACATAGTACAATCATAGTACATGCCCGGCGAGTTCGAAAAATTGATCCAGTCCCTGGAAAAGCCCCTAGTATTTGCAGCCAAAAACCGTTTTGCGAACTTAGATAAGGTGCAGGGTCTTGAAGGACTTGCAGGCGACATAGTGCTGAAGGCCTGCACTCTAGAGCTTAACCCGGTCCGGCGCAGGTTCATTAAAGAGATAGAGAGCTCTTTTGCCGGATACGACGCTCATACTACAGCAAATAAGAAAAAAATTGTGCGCCGTACCCTCGAGCGCATTAAGGAGTTGGGCGAGCTCTCCGATGCCGAAGCGAAGGGCGGCAAGCAGACCCCAGTGAAGCCCTCTGCGAAATCCCCAGCGAAATCAGATGATGCGGACTCACGCCCCGATGACGCCTCGGAGCCCTCCCGTGTTCCCATCCAGTACATTAAGGGGGTAGGGCCGAGGATGGCGCAGATTTTTTCCAAGAAAGGTATTACTACAGCCGAAGACGCCCTGTACTACTTTCCACGGAGGTATGAGGACAGAAGGCGCATAAAAAAAATAGCGGAGGTAAGCCCCGGAGAGACTGAGACGATAATGGGGAAAGTAGTTGTGGCGGGAAGGGTGGGCGCCCGCTCGCGGAGTCTATATAAGGTGCTGCTCTCAGACGATACGGGTGAAATCCAGCTTACCTGGTTCCAATTCAACGCAAGGTATCTCAACAGCTTCTACAAACGGGGGGCGACGGTGGTGGTGAGCGGCGAAGTTAGCTGCGACAGGTACTCCAAGGTGCTGCAGATTGTACACCCCAGGCCTGAAGCAGTTGAAGTGGTTGCAGAAGGTGAAGAGCTCACCGAAGACAAGCTGAACTTCAACCGCATCGTGCCCATATATCCCCTCACTGAGAGCATAGGGCAGAGAAGGCTCAGGAAAATCATGAAAGCGGTGGTCGATACGTTCGCGCCCGCCGTTGAGGACTCGATACCGGAGCAAACCAAGAGGGCGTTCTCTCTGACAGCTGTATGCGATGCGCTGTACAGGGCGCATTTCCCGCTCCCCGATGACCGGGTAATCGACCTCGATGACGCAGCGGGTGTATACGGCTCGACTCCCCACAGGACGCTTGCGTTCTGGGATTTCTTCCTGCTCGAGCTCGGCCTTGCCCTTATGAAGCAGGACACCTCGGAGCTTCCGGGAATCGCCTTCACCCCCACCGGCGAGCTTTCAGACACGCTTATGTCGAGGCTGGAT
>JADFKM010000003.1:26693-63948 GCA_022564935.1 Candidatus Dadabacteria bacterium | reverse complement strand
TACCTACCCAGAACACGAAATTCGTAATAGAAACGCCCCAGAAGACCGGATGCCTGTACCCGGCGACCCCGAGGCCGGTGTGCACCTGATACACGAAGCACCCTACACCGAAGGCAAGCACAATAAGGTCGATGATGAATATGGCCCACCACTTGAACGTGGGCTTTTTGACCATATTGAGAACGGCCTCGTTAATATCCGAGTAGGTGATGTTTGTTTCCTGGCTCATCACACCTTATCCCATTTCACCTTTTTAAGATACGTTACGGCCGGCTGCGTGTTAATCTCTTCGAATACCTTGTATCCCCTATCCCCTTTTGAGAGCTTGGAGACCTGGGTTTCCGGGTCGTTAATATCCCCGAAAACAATGGCCTGCGACGGGCACGTCTGCTGGCAGGCGGGAACTATTTCCCCGTCGCGCACCGTGCGCCCCTCGTCTATTGCCGTATCTTTTGCAGCGTGGATTCTCTGGATACAGAACGTGCACTTTTCCATCACTCCCTTAGTTCTGACGGTAACGTCGGGGTTGAGCAGCCAGTTGAGCGGCTCGGGGAAACTGTAGTCATACCAGTTGAACCTTCTGACCTTGTAAGTGCAGTTGTTGGAGCAGTACCTGGTGCCGACGCAGCGGCTGTAAATCATGGCGTTGATGCCCTCGGGATTTTTATAGGTCGCAAACACCGGGCACACGGGCTCACAAGGTGCGTTCTCGCAATGCTGACAGGGCATAGGCGCGAACCTCACGTCGAGGGCTCCATCCTCGTCGTGCTCGAAGAACCTGTCTATGCGTATCCACGACATCTCGCGCCTCTTGGCTACCTGCATCTTCCCCACGAACGGGATGTTGTTCTCGGCATTGCAAGCCACGACGCAGGCTCCGCACCCAACGCACTTGCTCAGGTCAATGGACATGCCCCAGCGGTGCTGCTCGTACTTGTGCTTCGAGTACATATCCGGATGTCCATTATGTCCATTGCTGCGATGTGTTTCGTGGTGACCGTTACGTATTTCATCCACGGTAACAGCCTGTGCTACACCCCTTCCGTCCTGGTCCATGGAGTACTGCGTCTTGACAAGCTGGGCCGCAACTCCTGTTTTCGTAACCTTAACCTTGGAGCTCAGCCACGCAAACCCCCCTGAGGATTTATCCACCGAGGCTGGGAGAATATCTATCGGGTTCACACCGACCCCCGCGGCATACCGTCCGTACGAGGTGTGGCCCAGTCCGAGACCTACGGCCGCGGTATCGTGCCTGATGCCTTCGTAGACGAAAACCTGCGTCTCTATCTTACCAGCAGGGGACTGAATGGAGACGAAGTCACCCTCCTCCACGCCGAGCTTGGCGGCGGTCTCGGGATGTAACTCTACCCACGAATCCCAAACGGCCGTGGTCAGGGCGTCGGGAAGTTCCTGGAGCCATGGCTTGTTCGCCCCCCTCCCGTCGTAATACCTGGCCGATGGGTAAGCCACAAAATACATATCGCCTGAGCCTTCAAATTCGGGCGGGCGGATCGAAATGGATTCGAATTGAGTGGAAAGGGAAACTTCTACAGGCTCAACGTCATAGTAGATGCCGCCGTTCTTGACGCTCTCGCGCCAGAAGGTCTCAAACACCGTATAGGGTGAATGAGTTTGGTGAAGCTGCTCCCAGGATTTTCTCAAATAATCGTAGTATGTCTTCTCGGCAAAGCGCTCCTCCAGTCCAGAAATCTTGCTCGATAAAGAAAGGAGCACGTCGCCGGTCTGCTTGGTGTTAAACACCGGAACGACCGCAGGCTGAACCAGCCCCCTCACCCCGACTCTGGGCACATAGTCGTCCCAGCTTTCAAGAGTGGTGTGGTCGGGAAGGGTGAGGTCGGCATACACGGCCGTCTCATCTATGAAGCTTGAAAAGCTCGCCACGAATGGAACCTTCTTAACGGCTTCATCAAAATTTAGGGAGCCCGGCAGTGTAAAAGCCGGGTTTGTAGAGTGTATAAGGAGCAGCTCCACCTCGCCGCTGGACATCTCATCGATGAGGGAAGCCATGTCGCTAAAAGAGCTAACTCCCGCGATCGTCTGAGGCCGCGAGAAGTCCACCGTCTTTCCCACGTTCCCAGTAACGTAGTTAAGCAGGTTCACGGCCACCTGAGTCTCGGTGGCGTTTGTGGATGAGTTCGCAATTCCTGTTCCGAGCGCAAGGCTCGATTTTGCCCTCCCGAACCCGCGGGCAAGCTCTTTTATAGTGCTCGACGGGACGTCGGTGATCGAAGCGACCTTATCCGGGGTGTACTCAGATACCGCCCCGGCAATTCGCTTCAACTCATCGCCTGAGACCTTGGCAAGCCCCATACCTATCACGGCGTTGACCATACCGAGGGCCACAAACCCCTCCGTGCCGGGCTTTGCGGCAATCCACTTATCGGCGTTGGCCCCGGTGAGTGACATCCTAGGCTCGATTTGAACACACCTGCCCATGGTGTGACCGTCGTATGAGTGCATCTTTGAGTACTGAAGCTGATAAGACGTGTTCGCGAGCCACGTCTCCAGGAAATCAGCTCCCAACGACAGCAGGTAATCCGCCTTATCGATATGGTAGGAAGGGATCTCATCTCTGCCGAACGCTACCTGCGACGCCTTGAGTATCGGCTCGTGTGAAAAGGCCTCGTAGGCAACGTGCCTCCCTCCCCCAAGTGCCTCAAGCCACTCCCTTATAAGCGTCTCGAAAGTGCCTGATACGTGATTGGTCAAAAATACTATCTTCTCGGCATCGCCCCTGCTTAGGATGTCGTTAATTCTCTCTGCCAGCATGTTCTCGGCCGCTTCCCAGCCCTTCGGCGTCCGAACGCCCGAGCCGCTCATCGCAGACGGCCCCTTAATGCGGTCGGGGTTGTAGAGCTCCTGAGGAAGAGACTGTCCCCTGGCGCACAGAGCGCCTGAATTCACGGGGCTCTTAGGGTTGCCCTCGACCTTTATAGCCCTTCCCTCGCGGTTCTTGACCACGATGCCGCAACCCGCAGGGCAGGCGGTGCAGGTGCTGGAATACCATTTGGGAATACCGGGCACGACGTCGTCGGGCGGATTAACGTAGGGAATAATCTTGTCGATTACATCGGAAGAGCACCCGGCGGTAACGGCGGCAGTGCCCCCGGCAACTCCGATTATTTTCAGAAAGTCCCGCCTCTTAATTCCGGTTCCATCGTTCTCACTAGTGCTTTTAGACATCTCTACTCCTCCCAAACACCTCTCATAAACTAGTAATGACAGGTGTTGCAGTCTCTAAGATAAACAAGCTCCTTGCCCTCTGCGGCAAGCTTCACCATTTCCTGCTCGGTTTTCTGCTCCACTTTGTGACAGCTAATGCAAAAGCCCATCTCGATTTTGTGGACAGGCTTCACGAGGTCCATGTCCTTAACATCGCCGTGACACTCGCTGCATTCCATTCCGGCCCTGATATGAGGCTTGTGCTTGAAACGCGCATGCTGCGGGACAAAGTGGAACTTAATCCATGGCATGGGCTCCCCTCTTTGCCAGTAACCTTTTAATTTCTCGATTTCCTTCTTAAAGTTGATCTTCACTCCGTTGTAGTCGTAATCCCTGTCCTCTCCGAGCACGTAGTTGTGGCAGCCCATGCAGGACTTGACCGAAGGTATGCCCGGATGGGCGGCCTTCGAAGAGTAAGCATGGCAGTACTGGCATGGGATCTCATTTTCCCCGGCATGAATCTTGTGACTGAAGGCTATGGGTTGAACGGTGGGATACTCAGGGGAATCATCGCCGCTTTGGGCCCCGTAAATGTAAAAGCCTAGAAGAGATATAACGAGCAGAGCAAGAAGTTGCCGGGTTTTGAACCGCTTTTTCATCTAAATTTTCCTAAGCTATGTGCTGCGAGTCAGGCCGGAGAAAAATCTCCATCCAGAAAAAAAATCTTAAAATTAATATCATACTCAATAGTTCTGTCAAGAACCAATACATGGTAAGTAGACAAGATTTTCGGGGCGGAGAAACCCTCTACGATGTCATCCCCGGCACAATTCCCCTTAAAATAGCCCCCTGGTTTACTCCTCCGGTCAAATTCTAACCACTGCTTGCGACTAGTTGCAACTAATCCACGACAAGCCTCTCGGGGGCGGCAGTCTCAGATAGTGAATTATGACTAGGAGCTATGGAAAAGGAAGTAACTACTTGCTATATTATTAATGTAAGGTGGTTATGGAAAATTTCAGGGAGGTGTTTTATGATTGGTAGAAGAGTTCTTACTTCCTCTTTGATCTTTATCTTCGTATTCGGGATCTTTGCCGCGTTCTCAAGTGACGTCGCATATTATTCACCGCCGCCGCCTACCTGGCTCAAGGGCTCAACCAAAGACAGGGTTTACCAGCTGGGACTCATCCAGCCCTCTTACGCCGACTTTATGCTGTGGACTGGAATCCGTCTCAACGAGCTGTATGTGGGGGGCAGCAGGGGACAATGGGAATACGCCAAGCACGAGGCTTTGAAGATCAAAGAAAATCTGCAAAAAGCGGCTCTGGTCGATACGTCCAGAAGACATGCCATCGAAGGGCTTATTTCCGCCAATTACCCCGGTCTCATCAAGGCTATAGATTCTCACGACCCCGATAAGTTTCAGGCCGCATTCGGAAGGCTCTACGCGAGCTGCGTCACATGCCACACGAAGAAGGGCGTCCATTTCATCCCGCTGATTCCCACGACCTCCATAAGTCCCATAACGTCCGGCTCTATGGAACTATGGGAGGAGGTTCAAAGACACATCCGCGAGGAAGCGCAGAAGTAACGAGCATGGCAGCGGCGGCAGAAGCTTAGGGTAAATCGTAAGAGCAAATCGGGCACTTTTTAGCTCCCGGAATAAATACAGCTTTTTGACCTAATAGCAATTAAAAGCTATGTATGGAGAGCTTTGTCAAGAGGTTTTTTTCTTGGGGGAGGTAGGGTTGACAAAAATATGTGGTTATGAAATCGTATTACAACGTAAAGGTGGTATTGTATTAATGATCAGAATTTTATACTGCTCCCAATTAAAAACAAGCAAACGAAAAACGAGTATCTTTACTTAAGTAGCCATCCGATACTTCCTCTATCAACTATTTAGACTGGCAAGATTCAATGCATTGTCTGTCATTTTGACAGTCCATTCACCACCTATTTCAGAATGATCAAGTCTAATTCTTATCTGACCTACTTCTTGGTTCTCGGCTTTAATATTACGTACCGTCTCACGAATTGTTTTTTCTACAGTATGTGATCTTCTGATTCTTTTACCCCATTGGGGTTTAGCTGTAATATAAGCCCGGTCTGTTTTACTACAAATTCTCCTGATGTCTTTTCTTGTAGGAAGTTGTTTACCTAGAGTAAAAGGTGTTAGAAGTGAGATTGGGTTAGGATAAACCATTTCAGACCAAATAGATTCTAAATGAGCACTTTTAGAACCATGATGAGGAATTTTGAATACACATGCTTTTTTCTGTATTCGCGTCTGAGAATTAATAATGTTAGTCCAGCCTGCTCTGCGATCACCAATCTCCTCAAGGTCAGCACCAAGCAATATACATAAATTCTCAATTATCACTTGCAATACAACTGATACATGATTAGGTTTTTGCGATAACACTCGTCTTTTTGGTATTTTGACTTCTGGGAGCAGGTTTGCTAATTGGATCGTTGCTGATAAAACAGAATAATCTGAAGGAGACAATGCGTGGATTTCGCGAGAACCAACTCTCATTAAACACTTATTTTCTGATGCCAGTTTTACAACTTTATCTCGCTCATTCAGTAATTTAATAATTTTATAAAATTCATCTACACCCGAACTTTTCATCATTGATCCTCGTCCATACAAACTTATTAACGTAAAAAATTCTTCTGATCTAAGTGCTGAAGAAAATGCAAAATCAGCTGATGTACATTCTTCTACAATGGAACTTAAACCTCTAATGTGATCATCATGCCAATGGGTAGCTACTATAAGTTTCACACTTGAGGCAGGATCGATGTCAATGCTATGCAAGTAATTTAAAGGTGCAGGGACTTTGTTTTTGGAATCAATACATGAATCAACTATTACCCAATCATTATTCCCAAGGTGTAATAATAAACTCTCTCCATAACCTGGGCCAAAAATAGATACTTCAACTTCAGAATCGAGTGGAGCCCTTTCCATGTTATTCAGTCTTGATAGATTTCATTAATTCTTCTGCTTCCTGTTCCGACCTCTGAATTTCTGTATGAGTCCAAGCCGGCAAACGTCTAAACCTAATTATTGAAGACCTTAACCTTTGACCGCCCTTTATATTGTGGTAGCCAATGTTCCAGTAAAAAACGGCACCTAAATGGAGAAGTTCCAAATCATCAGCAGAAACTTCATTTATAGAAAACTCAGCTATTTCATCAGGGCCATTTCCAGTAAAGTCAACTAACCTTGCCTCAAAGTAGTCCTTTTTTACACTGAGTACAGTGCCCTCCCATTTTTGCAATGAAATGAATGTATCTGGTATAGATGGTTGTTTAGTGATTATAGCTACAGGATTTTCTTTAATTTCCTCTAAAAAGTTGCCTGAAATACCCATAGCTTGTTTTGTCGATGTGCTCTCATAATCTGAATCTGATTCTGCATCCTCCAAATATGAACGGATTTTTTCTTCAGAAATCATGTCTTTAGGATCAGAACCCATAAAAAGTTCATAAGGTTTTTCTGATGGAAATTTTTGTTTTTCTTCTTCAAAAAAAGAGCTTTGATTAACTGCTTCTAGTTTCATGCTTTTTCCAATAAAGACTCAATAATTGATTTTGATCTTTCAGTAGACGTAACCCAATGATTTTGCAAGATGTCAATGATTTCATCTATACCAATCGATTTTTCTGAATTGCCAACTTCAAAATGATCATTCACAAAAAAGTATACACCCGGCTCTACTTTAATAGACGGCTCAACACTAACACGAATATATCCCTTGAATCCATCAGGTCGTACGCTTTCCATAGTCAAACTTCGCATTCCAGGCTTGTTAAGAATTCCATCCCACAGTTCTTTTGGTGTTAATAGATTCCCAAAAGAGTGCCATTGTTCTACAGAATCCATTCGAAAATGCATATCATAATTAATGCCCATCATTCGAATAGGTGTATGTCTAAGAAGTAGAAATGTACCTAATACTAAATCTCTAAGAGATTCATAAAAAGATGCTTGTGTGGTAGAAACTTTAAATCTCTCCCGTGTCACTCTAATATTTAACCAATTACTCTCAAAACTAACAACCTCAGGATGAATAATTTCAATCTTCGCTTGATTTTCTTCAGACTTTTGAATAAGTTTTTCCCTACCAAACCATGCAGGTTGAAATATCTTTGTATTAAAATCACCAACTAAGACTATGCTATGTCCTTCTATTTCAGCCTTGTTATTAACCATCCTCGGTGTCACAAACTCCCTATATAGGTTGTAATGATACTAGTGTTGCAACAAATTGACAAGCACTTTTTTACAAGTCAAACACCTACGACGCTTTTCGACTAGTCTCGACAATTTAACCCGATCTGTAGTACTGTTGCGAAATAAAATATCTTTTATTAACAGACCGGAGAAATGTAGTTGGAGAAAGAAAACCGTTATGGTTCCCTTTCCGAATTCCAGGCACAAGAATTAGGTATCTCTTCAAAACGAACTCAGTACTACCCCTCAAGCCGCTTTAGGAAATTGTCGAGAGAGAACTCCCCGCCGTAAGCGGGCGTAAAACACCGCGCCGCCGTATCGCCAAGCGACCCTATCCTGCCCTCCTCGACACACACCCCGGCGTCGTGAGCTACAACCCCTATTATCGGAACATCGGTCTGGGAAACGAGCAGCCTCGGATTGGTGCGCTCGGCCATGCCCGGCATCTCCATGGGAAAATTGCTAATCACGACTCCTAGGACGTCAAGACCCCTGCTCTCGGCCGCCTCAATACTCAGAAGCGTATGGTTAATAGTTCCAAGCCCCGGCCTGCAGACCACAATGACGCCGAGACCCATATCCCCGGCCAAGTCACACATCAGATACGTCCCCTTGACCGGCGCCATGAGACCGCCGGCTCCCTCCACCAGAACAACTTCGTGCTCTGCCGATGATTTCTTGAACGCATCGATTATCTTTCGAGGCTCTATCTCCACCCCTTCCATCTCGGCAGCCAGGGAGGGCGCCAGAGGGGGGCCGAGCCTGTACGGGCACACGAGGTCAATGTCAAAACCCCTGCCAAGCACCTTCCCCACAAACTCGATGTCGATGCAGCGCTGGTTGTCCGTGCCCGTCTGAACGGGCTTCATGACCGCTACGTCAGCGCCCGAGCGCTCCAGGCAGAGGGCAAGCGCGGCCGTTACGACCGTTTTGCCGACCCCGGTGTCAGTACCTGTAATGAAAATGCCTTTCGGGAGTAGAGACATATTGCCGTAAAGCAACAAATCAGGCTCAGGAAAGCCCGAGCTCCTTGATCTTCGCTATCACCTCATCGGCATGAGCGGCAGTGTTGACCTTCGTCCATATGTGCCTGATGACCCCTCCCTTATCGATAAGGAACGTCATTCTCCTGGCGCTGCCCCTCTCGCTCTCCACTCCGTAGTCCTTTACGATCTTCCTCTCCCCGTCGCTCAGCAGGGGGAAGTTAAGAGCGTACTTGTCCCTGAATTTCTCGTGCGACTTAACGCTGTCGGTGCTCACTCCCAGCACCTGCACGCCCATGTCGTGCAGCTCGCCCATTCCGTCCCTCAGAGAGCATGCCTCCTTGGTGCACCCGGGGGTGTTGTCACGGGGGTAAAAGTAAAGGACAACAACATTGTTGCCAGTAAAATCGCCGAGAGATACGGTATCTCCACCGTACGTCTCGGCCTTAATGGCCGGGGCTTTATCCCCTACATTCAACACATCCGACATTTCCTGCTCCTCCAAAAATACGCAATAAACCGTTGTGGGTAATAAAGCTATCACCCATCCGGGCTTCGCGCAACCGCATTCAATCATAAATGGGAACTATTGTAGAAGCTGCATGTAAAGAAGTCCGCTTATCCAAATCCGAGACTGAGCCTGGCGTCCTCGCTCATCTTGCTGGGGTCCCAGGGCGGGTCCCACACTATCTCGATCCACACGTCCTTAACGCCCTGGATCTCCTCGATCACGTACTGGGACTCCTGAGATATCTGAGTGGAAGCCGGACATCCCGGAGCCGTCATGGTCATCCGGACATGGACGCTGCCATCCTCTATCTCCACGGTGTAGATAAGACCGAGGTTCACAATGTCAATCGGGATCTCAGGGTCGTATATGCCGCTCAGCTGCTTCATTACGAGCTCTTCAGTGAGCGGCGGAGAGGGCTCGTCCGACTCCACAGTCGCCTCTTCTTCAGTCTCTTCGTTGTCCTTTGGAGCTTCTTCAACGAGGTTTATCTCTTCAATCGATGCTTTTCCAACGGCTTCCGCTATGTGCGCAGGTAATTGTACCGAACCCTCACCGGATTGCTCGGCGGATTTTTCAGCGTCTCCGGGCGTTACAATATCATCCGTTTTGCCTTCCTCACCGTTTTTGAACATATTTGAAAAAAAATTGGCTATTCCCATGCATGCCTCACAAAAAATTACTTACGAACCTTGAGATATCCGCTCTATTTAATGATACCCGGCTGGGGCAGCGTATCAAAACCGATTTTTTACGGGAAGCTCAGCTCCGAGCACAAACCCCCGAGTTAAAAATGCGGCGGCATTTCTCCCCTCGGCTTTGTCTCGAATTCCATTCACAGAAGGCCCCTAACCGCTTCAAGAGCGGCATCGTAATTCGGATGCTCTGTGATCTCATGGACGTATTCCACATATTTAACCGTGTTGTCCCTGTCCACTACAAAAATCCCCCGCCCCAGGAGCCTGTGCTCCTTGATCAATATCCCGTAAGCCTCACCAAAAGAGGTGTCCCTGTAGTCCGATACGACTTTTATCTTGTCTATGCCCTCGGCCCCGCAGTACCTCTTTGCGGCAAAGGGCAGGTCGACGCTTATCGTAAGGATTGCCACATCGTCGCCCAAATCGGCGGCCTCTTCGTTAAACCGCTTTGTCTGGGCGTCACACACCGGGGTGTCGATGGAAAGCACAACGCTGAATACCTTGATCTTATCCCCAAGGTCGGCGAGAGTCACGGGGGCTCCCAGCCCTTCCAGGGTCGTGAATTCGGGCGCCTTATCACCCACTTTTATTTCATCCCCTACGAGAGTAATGGGGTCTCCCTTCAGGGTCATTGATCCGGCTCTTTCTGTCGGCATCGGTCTTTTCCTCCTTCAAACCGTGTTATTGTTTTTGAAAATATCTTTAGTATCCCTAAATATGTAATGATATTTCCGACACTGTCAATAGACGACCCCGGCTCCGCCGCTCTCTTCCTACCCTCTCACGACACACACCAAACACTATTTTATACGAAAAATCAACTCCGGGAATATATCGGTTATTTTCACTGAAGACGATCCCCAGAAGAAGCTTCGCAACAAAAGGTAGAGCACATCACGGATCTCGGCACCGACGCACAGCGCGCCCTTCAGTTCGTGCGCTCCACTCCAGGAGCACGCACAGCCCCCGTGGGGATGAACTACTTGCGCACGTCGCAGAGAACATGGCCGTGTACAAAACCACTCCGGCCGCCGCGGACGATATAGTGAAACTGCTCAGGGAGGCCGGAGAATAAGAGTAGGGCACAAGCCCTCTCCTTTAACCGGCTCTTTATGTCAAAGCTAAGACCGCTGCGCGCTCCTATGCACCCTCAAAATATCCTCGATTTCCTCCCTGACCAGCGGGTCGCCGTCATGACCCAGTACCGTGGAAAGCTCCTCCAGCGCTCCCTCGCCCTCAAGCTTCCACAGCGCCCAGGCTGCGTGCGCCCTCACCAGCGGGTCGCCGTCATAGAGGGCCTCCCTAATCACGGGAACGAACTCTTTGTCGCCGGAGTTCCCCATCGCCACCATAATGTTCCTCAGCAGCCCTCCCCTCTTGGCCCTCTTTATAGGACTGTTCATGAAAACGTCGTCGAACTCGTCCCGGCTCATACGGGCAAGAGCCGACAGCTCAGGATTATCTCCCGCCTCCCCCGGCTCAAAGGAACCCTCACGGGTCAGCTTCGCCTTCCCGTTCCACGGGCAGACGTCTTGACAGATGTCGCAGCCGAAGATGTGGTTCCCCATACCCTCCCTTAACTCAAGCGGGATCCTTCCCCGAAGCTCGATGGTGAGGTAGGAGATGCAGAGCCTTGAGTCCAGGACATACGGCTCGACGATCGCGCCTGTGGGACACGCATCGATGCACCTCGTGCAAGTGCCGCATCTATCAGGCGGCGGGACGTCGCACTGGAGCTCAAGGCTTGTAATAATCTCGCCTAAAAAAATCCAGGATCCGATTTGCTGGTTGATAACGCAGGTGTTCTTACCGAACCACCCGATACCTGCGTACTTGGCGTACACCCTGTCGAGCACCGGGCCCGTGTCGACATACAGCCTTGAATTTAACTGTTTATCGTTGACTACTGTTTTTATGAACTCGAGCAGCTCCGTGAGCTTACCTTCCATAACACTATGGTAATCCTCGCCCCATGCATACCTAGATATCCGGCCCTTCCTCCCGTCGGTTCTCTCAATGGAGTGCGGGTGTGCCGTATTGTAGTTGAGGGCGCAGGAGATAACCGATCTCGCCTCGGGCTCGAGGTTGGATACGCTGTGCCTGCGGGCGGGGTTGCGTTCCATATAGCCCATCTCGGCCGCATAGCCCCTCTCTAGCCAAACCTTGAAGAACTGGTTCTCGGGGAACGAGCGGGCTGGCGATATTCCCACGAGGTCGAACCCTACCGCAATGGCCTTTTCCTTTATCGAAGCGCTAAGCCCGGAACCCTCCATAGCATAATCTTACCCCGGTAATCACCGACTTTCCTTAAACGGGGCTTGTTTAAGAGGTTGTAAAACAACCGGGCAACCACGCCAACTTTTAGAGAAGAGGGATAAAATATGCGTGTGTTGCAACGTTAAGGAATTATTCGCCTTGAGTTTTTGCCGCGAGAAGCACACGGGCCACCTCACTCAACGAATCCTCCCCCTTGCCGCAAGCCACATAGTAGGTTTTCGCTTTGACGTCAAGCTCCGTATCATGGGGAACGGAGGAAAAGATCACGCTGTCCATTATGAGCACGTCGCCCCTCTCGCCTCCTAAAAAGGCCACCTCCGAGTCATTGACATGGTGCTCCTGTTTCAATTTCGTATAGAACTCCGAAATATCGGGTATCCCCTGATAGAGAGAATCAATACCCAAATGCTCCATATATTTTTTCAACCCCTTCGAGTTACCCGACGTTAAGGCCACTATCCTCACGCCCTTGCTCTTCAGCTCTTCCAAATCCCCGTTTACTGCGCTCGGGGGTAATTTCCGGCTCACCGGCGGCGCGCACCCTTTGAGCAGCCCATCGCCGTTGATAAGAAAGAGCTTCACGTGCTTAAGCCTTTTGAGGAGGTCGGTTCTCAGTTTGTGGATGGTCTATAGTCCCCGGCTGATTAATTTCCCACAAAGTATAACTCAACGCACACACGCGCTCACACACTCACATTAAAAACGGTGCCCCTTACAATGCCCCTAATCTATTAACTTACCTGCACTTTGAAGTCAAATATTCCGTGTTGTACACTACTTCATAAAAGCATGATACCGCTAAGAGATAAAAACCGCTCCAGCACATTCCCGGTCGTCAATACAGTTCTCATCGCAGCCAACGTGCTCGTGTTTTTCTATGAGCTGTCTCTAGGAACGCAGATGCATGGGTTTTTCATGGAGTTCGGACTGGTTCCGGCGGCGGTCACATCGGCAGGGACCCCTACCGCCGAGCGCGCATACCCGTTCATCACATCAATGTTCCTCCACGGAGGCTTCTTGCACCTAGCGGGCAACATGCTGTATCTCTACATTTTCGGCGACAACGTAGAGGACAGGCTGGGGCACGGCAAATACCTCGTCTTCTATCTCCTCACAGGCATTGCCGCCGCCCTCGGGCAGACGGTGTTGAACACATCGTCAATCGTTCCCATGATTGGAGCGAGCGGGGCGATATCGGGTGTGCTGGGCGCCTACATACTGTTCTTTCCCCATGCAAAGGTCGTAACGCTCATCCCGTTTTACTTCATTTACATAACGGAAATCCCAGCCTTTGTGTTCCTTATAATCTATTTTCTCATGCAGTTGATAAGCGGGTTTTCCTCACTTGCGCAAAGCACGGGAGGGGGAGGAGTGGCATGGTGGGCGCACATCGGCGGTTTTATTGCAGGGCTGGCCATGGCAAGCTTTTTCCGCAAGAAAAAAATGTTGCGGAGCAGATAAAAAGTTCGTCATATAGATTATGGTATAATAGTGACTTCTTTTTCCTTAACGAATGAGGACTGTCATTGCAAATCAAGGGCGTTTTATGTAATATTTATTTGACTGGTTTTTGGAATCTTTTTTATTCAACTAAAGCTTGGGAGATTCTGAATGTCGCAACAAAACCCATTTGAAACACTGAGAGGACAAATGGACAGATTGGTGGTCGGCCATGAGGACGTGAAGACCTCCCTTCTACTCGGGGTAATCGCGCGCGAACACATCTATATCGAAGGCCCGCCCGGCACGGCCAAAACCATGCTCGCCGAGATCATCTCCAAGGCGGCGCACCTCAATTTCTTCTTCTACCAGCTCCATCGCGACACACGCCTCTCGGAACTCATCGGCGACCTAATCATATCCAAAGAGATAGACCAAAACGGCGGCGGCGAGCTAATAAAACAGAAAATCATGAAAGGCGGCATCCTAGTCTCACAGATATGCCTGCTCGACGACATATCCAGGGCTCCCGGAGAATCCCTTAACGTGCTGCTAAGGATTCTGAACGAGAGAAAATTCGGCCACGAATCCATCCCCCTTCTTACGGCAATTGCTACGAGCAACCCGACCGCGGACGAGTACTACAACGAGCCCCTCGACCCGGCCAACCTCGACAGGTTCGTGCTCCAGATAAAGTCTCGGGGCCTATCGTACGGCAAGCGCTGGAACGACGCTAGGGAGGTCATAAAGCTTTACTCCGATAACCCCACCGAACTGGATGTGCCCGAGACGGTAAATGCAGAGGTCTTCGACGAGTATTTCAAAAAAATTTCCACCGTGGAGTTTCCCCGGGAAGTTCAAGACGGGCTCATCAAGTTCACCACGACCCTCATAGAAGGCTTCGGGCTGGACGAGACCAACTCGCTGATTACAGACAGGACGTTCTTCGTAAAATCCATCAAAATCATCAAAGCGCACGCCCTGCTTCACAACAGGGACGGGTGTATACTCGAAGACCTCAACGCCCTAAAATACATGATGGCGTTCAGGGTGCCCGAAGAGGTCTTCTCTCAGCTCGATGACATTCTCGAAGACAGCATCGATAAAAAAAAAACTGATGACGACCGGCAAAACCTCTTAGACCCCCCAGACTCTGAGTATGAAGATAATATGGGGGGCGGGAACAAAGAAAAATACAGCCCCGAGGGTGAGCAGAAACAAAACCCCCAAGACACCGACGACGCCCGCCAGAATTTCTTCGAGGCGCTTAAGCAGCTAAAAGACAGCATCTCGATGGAAAAGACCCAGATGCAGCCCCCCTCCGGTCAGGAAGAGGAGGATGACTTCATGGGCAGGGTGAGCGAGAGCGACGACGAGCACGAGGGAGAGAGATCCAGTTTATCCGATAAGGTCTACGGCAGTAAGTCCAAGCTTGCGGGGGAAGACGACGACACCCCCTTCGGCGGCAAGAAGAACCGCGAAGTAGCCGAGAACGTAAAGATAATCATGAAAGCGCTGAAAGGCAGCATCCAGAGAAACTCAGCCCAGAAAGCTGCCCACCCCGGGGGACTTCCGAGGAAATGGAAAAGGATGAGGAACTTCGACGAGCTTGAAGATATAGACCCGTTCGAAGCTACGATCTGGTCCGAGAACACCACGCCCACTCTCCCAAGGGTCCTCCTGCGCGAAAGAGAGATGCTAGGAGGCGAGATAGCCATTCTTCGCGACATCAGCACCTCCATGATGGGGGTGTACAGCGAGTGGTCATCTTCGGTCGTGCGCGGGGTGCTGGAGCTTGCCCGCGCCAAAAGGATGAAAGTGGGCTACATAGAGTTCAACCACCGCTCCTACAAGTATAAGAAGAACGGAAAGTTCTTTACACGCGACTACCCCTGGATAAGGGAACGCGCATCCAGAACCGAGTGCTCGGGCAATACGAACTACGAGGACGCCCTTAAAGACGCCCTTGGCGAATTCAAGGTTAGAGGATTGAGGAACAAGCACATCCTTTTCATTACAGACGGCATACCCACCTCAGGGGATTGCGACGTGGTTAACGAAAGGGTCAGGTCGAAGAAGCTCGGTGTTTGCATACACTCGATATTCATCGGCTCCAAGAACTACCCGAAAATCCTCGAGCAGATCTCTTCGGAGTCGAGAGGAACTCAGTTCATAGCCTCGAGGAAGAAAGACGGCCACATAAAGATAGAGAAAAAGACCAAAAAGTTCTTCCCGACCATGCCGAAAAGCCGCATCGACCCACTGGCTAAGGTCTTTTCCGGACCGAACCCTAGCGCTTGAGCTTCCTGTACTTATACACCGCCGATTGATGATCGGTGTATGTCGCAGAAAAATGGTGCGTGCCGTCGCCCTTTGAGACAAAATACAGGTATTTTACATCCGCAGGCTTTACGGCCGCCTCGAGCGAAGCGGCGCCGGGACTTGCGATCGGGCCGGGGGGAAGGCCTGTGATAACGTAGGTGTTGTAGTCGTGCTCGGCTTTCAGATCCGCCTTGGTTATGTTGCCGTCAAAGTCGTTGCCGAGTCCGTATATCACCGTGGGGTCGCACTCAAGACGCATCCCAATCCTGAGGCGATTGTGAAGCACGGCAGAGATAAGCGGGCGTTCGCCTGGGACGCTGGTTTCCTTTTCTATAATAGAGGCGAGGGTCACGACCTCGTGCTCGGTTAAATTGACCTCCGAGGTATCGAGAGAGTCGTAAACCTCCCTGTAGCGGGAAACCATTGCCCTTGTTATATCATCTTCATCAAACCCCAATTCATACGTATACGTCTCAGGGAAGAGGTAGCCTTCAAGGCTCCCGGCGTCATAACCGAGCAGCTTATTAACGAAATCCCTGTCCTGTGCCCTGGACAAAAACCTCGTTCCTGTAAGCACCTCCCGCTTACTAAGAACCTGCGCTATCTGCTTGAGCGTGAGCCCCTCCGCAATGGTGAACCTCCTTAAGGAAACTTCTCCTTTAAGCAGCTTTTCAACTACCGCATCCATTGTGACGCCCGCCTCGAACCGATATTCCCCGGCCTTCAATTTGTTCTCCGAGCCCCTCAATTTCACATAAAGGACAAACACCAAGTCGTCCTTGATTACCTTACGGCTCTCCAGCCTGAGGGCTATCGGTTTCAAGCCCATGCCCTTGGGTATTTCCACCTCGACCGTGCCGGCCGTCCGGTAGTAAAAGCCCGTGTAATAAAAGTAGGCGGCGCCGGCTACTGCGACAAGCCCCATGACCCACAAAACGTATTTAACGGCACTGTTCATCTTCACTGCTCCCGCTACAGATGTGATCACAAATCGAAAAAACCGGACCCCGGTGCCGAATCAAAACGAGCGCCCTGCCCCTCATTTCTTCATAACAACCAGATCGTCCCTGTGGATGACCTCGTCGCTGTACTTGTAACCAAGCACACCCTCTATGTCCTGAGTCCTTTTTCCGGCAATCTTGGCGATTTCCTCCGAACCGTAGGACGACAGACCCCTTGCCACCTCTTTGCCGGTCGTGTCCACACATCTCACCAGATCGCCCACCCCGAACCTGCCGCATACGCTCTTTATCCCCGAAGGAAGAAGGCTCTTGCCACCCGACACGATCGCCTTCACGGCGCCCCCGTCTATGACGATGGCGCCTGCGAGCTTCAACGTGTACGCTATCCAGTGCTTCCTGCTTTTGAGCTTCTCTTTAGCGGGCAAAAACAGTGTGCCCGTATCCTTCCCTTCGAATATATCATCGATAACAGCAGCGCTCTTGCCGCTTGCGATAATGGTCGGAACGCCGAAGGCCGCGGCCGTCTTAGCAGCCTCGATCTTTGTTCTCATCCCTCCCGTTGTAGTCCTGCCCTTTGTGTCCCCGGCAAACCGCTCAACGGACTCGTCAATCTCGTCTACTACCGAGATCATGCGGGCGTCGTCGTTAGCTCTAGGGTCTTGGGTATACAGGCCCCCGATATCCGTGAGGAGAACCATAAGGTCGGCCTCCACGAGGCTGGTAACCATGGCGGACAGGTTGTCGTTATCCCCGACCATTATCTCCTCTACAGCCACGGTGTCGTTTTCGTTCACTATGGGGATGACGCCCATGCCGATCAGGGTAAAAAGCGTCTTCCGGGCGTTGAGAAACCGCTTCCTTGCGGTCAAAACGTCATGGGTCAGGAGAATTTGCGCCACCTTTTCCCCAAACACGGAAAACGCCTGTTCGTAGTACCATATCAATGCGCTCTGCCCACAGGCGGCAATAGCCTGTTTGGCCACTATCTCGTGGGGCCTTTCTTTGATCTTCAGCTTCTTCATCCCCGCCGCAATAGCGCCGGAGGACACAAGAACCGGCTCGATGCCGCGCCCCTTGAGAGCGGAAATCTCTCTTGCGTAGTCATCGAAGACGCCCTCAGAGAGCTCTCCGCTCCCATGGGTAAGCACACTGCTGCCGAGCTTGATAACTACCCGTTTTACGCCACTCAGTATCTCTTTCCTGATGCTCTCACTCATATACCGGACCCGTATCAAACTAAGATAACATATAAATCACCGCCGGGTTAGAAGCCTCCCGGCAGCTCGGTGGTGTGCCCCCTCCTCTTATCCCAGCGTCACCTTGACAACGCTGGGCTTACTGTATATCTTTACACTGACCGTAAGGCGGGAATAGCTCAGCTGGCTAGAGCGTCTCCTTGCCAAGGAGAAGGTCGCGGGTTCGAATCCCGTTTCCCGCTCCATCACACTGCCAAGTTAAAATAACAAAAATTCCGGCTCCCGTTCCGTATGCTGAAAAACCTATAGGCGTCTATAACTCCATAGGAATATAGCCCCGCTGCTCCTTGATCCTCCGCACCACCGGCTCACATTTTGAACTCCGATATATCGACTCCCTCCTCTTATGCGAGGCTGATGTGGGGATAACACCCTATGTCCGCAATGGAGTATTCTCCTGCAAGGAACCGGTTCGTGTCCGGAGCCAGCGAGTGGTCGGTCGTCTTTCCGAAAAGAAGCCACTGGGCAATCCTGCCGAACGTCTCGGGCTCATTGGTGAAGGTAGGGTTAGGGGCGAACTTCCTCCCGAGAAAAAAAGAGTATGGCGTTCGATTCCCAGATCACGAACCCGTCGTCAGAAAGGACGGGGATTTTACGCGCCGGGTTTATCGGCTCGAACCCCTCGCTGTGCTGCTCACCCCCGAATACATCGACCTTGACCCTGCTGTAATCAACCCCCAGGTGGGAGAGCGCAAGCCTTATCTTGCAGCAGTTTCCTGAAAACGGGTGGTCGTACAGTTCTATCACAGCTCAACCCTCCTGGCGACTCAGATAGGCCTCCGCAATCCTCTCATCCCCCACTATCTTGATAAACTCGCTTCTTTCCAGCAGATAGTACGTAACCAACGCCTTTGTACAAACCTTGTTTTCTTCATTGAAGATGCAGGCGCTCACGCTCACATCCATGCCCTTAATCTCCCTTATTTTGCCCCTGGCCTCAAGCGGTGAAGACGCTTTGGCGGCGCGCAGGAACCTGAGTTCAACTCTCTTGGTAATACCTACTTTCTTCAGTCATTCAAAAACCGCCCACCACGCCAGCTCGCCAAGTATGGCGCACTGCACACCCCCGTGCTCAATGTCCGGGTAGCCCGTAAGGTAGTCTTTCAGGGCCACTCTGGTCAGAATTTCGCGGCTCTCATCATCCGCCCAGAACTTAAGCCTAAGACCGAACTAGTTGGCGGGATGGCAGGTAAAACAAAAACCTTCCGGGACCTCCGCTTTAACGTTATTCAATTCCCTCATAATAGCGCCTCTTCAGATCATAGCGGTTTCCACCGCTACCGGGTCACTCCCTCTCGAGCACTTTAGCGACCGCAGTAACACTTTCGCCTTCATTCAGCCCAATCAGCCTAACGCCCTGGGTGCCCCTGCCGTACACGTTTATCTCCGAGACGTTTATCCTGATCATCTTGCTCTGGGTGGTTATCAGCATGACCTGCATGTCATCTGTGACCTGAAACGTGCCCACTACATATCCGTTCTTACCGGTGGTCTTGATGGTCATAACGCCCTTGCCGCCCCTTCTGGTCAACCTGTACCGGGAGACCTCCGTGCGCTTTCCGTAGCCCTTCTTGGTAACGGTCAGTATCTGTGCGGAGGGATTCTCTATCACATCCATACTGACGACCACATCATCCCTGTCGAGCCTCACACCTATCACCCCCCTGGCACTTCGGCCCATTCCCCTGACATCGGCCTGATCGAACCTTATGGCCTGCCCGAACCTGGTGGTAAGGAGGATTTGGTTCCCACCCGTGGTGAGTTTGGCCCCTATCAGCTCGTCGCTCTCATCCACCGTAATGGCTATTATCCCACCCATCCTGGGCCTGGAATAGGCCATAAGGTCGGTCTTTTTCACTATGCCGTTCTTCGTGCCCACGATGATGTACTGCCCATCCTGAAACTCCTTTACGGGAAGCACGGCTGCTACCTTCTCTTCTTTTGATAGGTTAAGCAGGTTCACGATCGCCTTTCCCTTGGCCGACGGGCTGGCCTCCGGTATCTCGTGAACCTTCAGCCAGTAGCAGCGGCCCAGGTTCGTGAAGAAAAGCACATAGCTGTGAGTTGAGGCTATGAAGAGGTTCTCCACAAAATCAAGCTCTTTCGTGCTCATGCCCCGTCTTCCTTTACCCCCTCTCCTCTGGCTCCTGTAAACGCTGAGAGGGGTGTTCTTTATGTAACCGTCGTGAGTGACGGTGACCACGACATCTTCATCGGCTATTAGATCTTCTATCGACAACTCTTCGACGCTCTCGACAATTTCCGTTCTTCTCTCGTCGCCAAACCTCTGCTTTTCCTCCTGGAGCTCCCCTACTATTATGTCAAGGAGCAGCTCCTCTTTCTCGAGTATCTCCTTCAGGCGGGCAACCTCTTTAATCAGCTCCTTGCGCTCATCTGTAATCTTGCCTCTCTCGAGGGCCGTCAGTCTCTGTAGGCGCATGTCAAGGATTGCCTGGGCCTGCGTGGATGTGAGCGAGAGGGTAAAAGAGAGCGTACCGCGGGCTTCTCCGGGGTCTTTTGCGCCGCGAACGATCTTGATCACCTCGTCCAAACGGTCGAGGGCTATCTTGAGTCCCTCAAGGATGTGCAGCCTGGCCTCGGCTTTCCTGAACTCAAACTGGGTTCGTTTGGTGACCACCTCTTTGCGGTGCTCGATGAACTGGTCTATCAGCCCTGCAAGGGACAGGATCATAGGCCGGCCTCCGACAATCGCAAGCAATATAATGCCGAACGAAGAGTCCATGGGCGTGTGCTTGTAAAGCTGGTTCAGCACCACCTCGGGCACGTCGCCGCGCTTCAGCTCTATGACCAGCCTGATACCCTCCCTGTCGGACTCGTCGCGAATATCTGCGATACCCTTGATCTTGTCGTCCTTAACGAGCTCGGCAATCCTTTCAATGAGCTTCGCCTTGTTTACCTGGTATGGGATCTCAGTGACTATGATGTTGTCCCTGTCGCCCTTTTTCTGCTTCTCTATGTACGCCCTCGCCCTGACCTTTATAATTCCCCTGCCGGTCGAATAGGCCTGCCTTATGGCTTCGGTGCCGAATATGAACCCACCCGTGGGGAAATCGGGGCCCGGAATGTGGGCCATCAGCTCAGGTAGTGTGATGCGTGGGTTTCTGATCCTCGCCACGATGGCGCCCACAAGCTCTCTGAGGTTGTGAGGAGGCATGTTGGTGGACATCCCGACCGCTATGCCGGAGGCGCCGTTCAGGAGCAGGTTGGGCAGCTTCGAGGGCAGAACCGTAGGCTCTTTATCGGAGTCGTCATAGTTCGGCACGAAATCGACGGTCTCCTTGTCGAGGTCTTCGAGCATGTCGCTTGCAAACCTCCCGAGCCTGACCTCCGTATAACGCATCGCTGCCGCAGAGTCGCCGTCAATCGAGCCGAAATTCCCCTGACCGTCAATCATCAGGTACCGCATTGAGAAGTCCTGGGCCATGCGCACGAGGGAGTCGTAAATGGCCGCGTCGCCGTGCGGGTGGTATTTTCCCATCACGTCTCCCACTATCCTTGCAGATTTCTTATACGGCTTGTTCCAGTCGTTCTTAAGCACGTACATACCGTAGAGAATGCGCCTGTGCACGGGCTTGAGACCGTCCCTGACGTCTGGAAGAGCGCGTCCGATGATTACGCTCATCGAATAGCTGAGATAGGCCTCTTTCATCTCGTCTTCGATGTTTGCGGGCACTATTTTCGATGCGGTTGCCATGTACGTCCAACCCCCCTAAAATATTTAAATAATTAGAAAAAGTTTATCTGAGAGACCCCTCTCTGTCAATGAAAACCGAAGGTAAAAACCTAGAATAATACCAGAACAATACTAGAAAAATGCCCTTAGCTCCTCAAGGACTTTTTCGGTCGAATCCACGCAAACCCGCATGTCGGGAAGGGAGTCGAGAAAGAACCTCCCGTAGTATTTGGTTACCACCCTTTTATCCAGAACAACCACGGCCCCGGTATCGCTCTTGGTCCTTATGAGCCTGCCGAAGCCCTGCTTGAACCTGAGCACCGCCTGGGGAACGGTGTATTCGATAAAGGAGTTCAAACCCTGCCTTTCAAGATACTCTACCCTCGCTTCAAGCACAGGCTCGGTGGGCACGGAAAAGGGAAGCCTGGTAATGATTACAAGCCTCAGTTTCTCGCCCGGCACATCCACTCCCTCCCAGAAGCTGTCTGTAGCGAACAGCACAGAACCGCTCACCACCTTGAACTCCTCAAGCAGCCTCCACCTGGGAAGAGTCCCCTGCTTAAGGCACACAATGCCGAGCTCTTCGAGCTCCTCATGCGCCGCACCGTACACCTTCTCAAGCATCCCGTAGGAGGTAAAAAGAACGAGGGCGCCGCCCCCGGATATCTTAACGGCATCAAACACTACGCGAGTAACATCGCCGGCGTATCCACGAGCGCCCGGCTCGGCCACATCATGTGGTATGGCGAGCAGTACCTGCTCAGAGAAATTGAACGGCGATTGAAGCAGCCGCTCTTCCACCCTCTGCTCTTCGGTAAGCCCGATCCTTGACTTCAGAAACTCGAAATTGCCGTTTACAGCCAGCGTGGCGGAGGTCATAACCACAGTGCTGCACCCCGTGTAGAGCTTTTCCTTCAGCTCCTCGGACACGTCCAAGGGTGAGAGGCCGATGCCGGAGAGAACTCCCCCCCTGCCCTCGCGCCCTTCTATCCAGCGCACATATCCGTCGTTCCCCGGGTCGAGAAATGTGCCTATTACGTCGGAGTAAAACCTGAGCTTGCCTGCGATTCCCTTGAACTCGACCAGCACCTTGGCAACCTCTATTTCCGATTCATAATCCCTGAGCAGCTCGACCAGGGAGTTAAGCTCCCCTTCAAGGTCCCTCAACTTGACCCTGAGCATTGAAAACCTCTCTTCCACCTCTTCCCACCCCTCCGTCTCTCTCACCCTTTCTGTAAACCGAAGCTTTAACTCAGCCTGGCCGCCCTCCGTTCCAGATGCGATAGGAAGGGAAAAATAATACAGCCTGTCGAATACCTCTCCGACAAGCTCCTCGAGGCCGTCCACCCTGGGCGAGACGACACTTTCGGTAGACTCGAGAACCGTTCTCAGTATCCCAGCCCTCAAATACTTCTCGAGCTTGGAGGCAATTGCGGCCACGTAGTAGACCAAGCCCTTTACATCCCCCTTCCTGGTCTTTCTCTTGAGCTTTCTCAGGAGCCTGATAATTCCGTACTTGGTGGCGCCCATCCCAAAATGGGACGTCGCGGAGTCCTCTATGTGATGGGCTTCGTCCAGCACTATCCTCTTGTACGGAGGAAGGATACCGAAATCCCCCTCATCGCTCCTGCCCTTGACGGAGAGGTCGGAGAAAACCAGGTGATGATTGGCGATCAGTATATCGGCCGAGGCCATCTCCCGCCTGGCCTTGTAGAAAAAACAGTCCGAATAATAGGGGCACCGCACCCGAAGACAGCTCTCGCTCTCGGCCCTGACCTTATCCCAAACCTCTTGACGGGGGGTGAAGCTGAGGTCGGAAAGCGAGCCGTCCTCGGTAACCTTTGACCACTCCACAATATCGCTCAGCTGGCCGAGCTCTCCGCTTTCAAAAAGCTCCCCTGAGCCGTCGGAAGCCGTTTCTGCGCGAAGGAGGCACAGGTAGTTGCCCATGCCCTTGACAAGGGAGTATTTAAACTCTCCTTCCGGCAGACATTTCTCCAGGAGGGGGATGTCCTTATTGATGAGCTGCTCCTGGAGATTGATTGTGTTTGTGGATATCACGACCCTCTCGCCGTTCTGGAGCGACCAGACTATCGAGGGGATAAGATAGGCGAAGGTCTTGCCCGTACCGGTGCCCGCTTCGACGAGGGAAACCGTACCTTCGTTATAGGCTCGCCCGACGCTCTCAAGCATCCTAAGCTGCTCCTCCCTCAGCTCATACCCAGTCCCTACGGCCCGGCTCACCTCACCACCGGGCTCCAGGTATCCAACCAGCCCCTCTATATCGAGCGGGGTTGTTTTATTGTCGGCAAACGGTTCAACAACGGCGTAAAGCTCAGTGGCGTCGTTGTTTATGATAAAAAAGCCCACACCGCGGTTCCCGAACACCGACGCCATATGTATGTCCGGCTCCGAAGGGGTCAGGTCGCCTGAGGGGTGGTTGTGTATCACCACCTCGCCGTGTTTCGCGCTATCCACAATCGCAGGCACCGAGCACCCGTTGCCCCTTGCAAGAACCCTGAAGCTCTCTATTGCGCCTTCAGGGGAAAACGTGGCCACAAAAAAAAGCTCATTCCCGCCGGCCTCTCTTATTTTTTCCTCAAGCCCGGCCCTTGTCTCTTCGGTGATATAGCTCATTGTTCGTCAGGCAGAAACGCAACACCTCGGTGATTTCAATAATAATAACCTAAAGTGGATTAACGACAATCTCTCTCTCAAGGCGGGGCCATTTTAAAGTATATATTAGAAAGCACCCCCCCCCCCGAAAAACCGGCCCGGATGATGTTGCGCTTGCATCCGCCTGCAGGTAGTTTAACCATGTAAAAAGCGTATCAAAAATTATTACTCGAATTATTTCTCGACACGTACGACTTATTTTCTCACCTTGGAGGGGTGGCCGAGTGGACGAAGGCGCCGGTCTCGAAAACCGGTAGGGCTCTTACGGGCTCTCGTGGGTTCAAATCCCACCCCCTCCGAACCCTATTAGACAAAAAAACAGCCGCTTTATCCGAGCACCGACGGGCTGATTCCTCTCAGACGGATGATGCCAGGGACTCATGCCCTGTAATGGAGCCCCGTCTCAAGCTCTACGGGAGGCCTTGACCATCTCAAAGGTCAATCTCCTTCTTTCCAGGTCGGCTTCGACGAGCTTCACCCTGACGTGGTCCCCGAGGTCGTATTTCTTGCCCCTGGGACGGATTTTTTCCCTGGGAACCATGCCGTCCACGAAGTAATCCTCTAGCTCGACGAACATTCCGAAGGGCATGACGCTTATCACTACCCCATCGAACTCCTTGCCTACATGTGACTTCATCATCTCCACCTTCTCGAGCTTCAGCACCTCCCTTTCGACCTCGTCGGCGAACCTCTCCTTTACGGAGCAGTGAGCGGAAATCCACTCAAGTGTCTCTTCGTCGCAAGGGGTAGCGCGTTTGCACACCAGTGAGTTAATAATCCTGTGAACCACAAGGTCCGGATATCGCCTGATTGGAGAAGTGAAATGGGTGTAGTGAGCAATGGCCAATCCGAAATGGGCTAGGGGATTGGTGGAGTATACTGCCCTGCTGAGGGCGCGCAGTACCATGGTGTGCACCGCCACCTGCGACGCCCCTCCCTTCGCTTCGAAAATGATCTTTTGTAAATCCTGGGCCCTGACTTCGCGCCCGACCTTAAGAATGTGGCCGAACTTTTTCAAATCCTCTGCCAGCTCCCTTATGGAATCGAGGTCCGGAGGCTCGTGAATGCGATAGACCGAGTGGCGCTTGGAGGTGAATACTCGCTCCGCCACGGCCGTGTTGGCCGCTATCATGAACTCCTCGATAATACCGTGGGCAACATTGCGGGTGGACTTTATCACATCGACTGTTCTTCCGAGCTCATCCTGTATCAGCTCCGGGTCGGGGAAATCAAAGTCCAGCTCCCCTTTCTCGACCCTGCTTTTCTTAAGTCTCTCGTAGAGCTCCCTCATAACGGCAAGGGACTGTTTAATTTCGCCGTCAAGCCGGGCGCCGCCCGCATTTCCCTCGAGCGTCTCGGTGACTGCAGTGTATGTGAGCCGGGCGCGGCTCCTTATGACGCTGTTGTAAATCTTGCTCCCTTTAACCGTCCCCTCCCGGTCGTAGTCCAGCTCAACCGTCTTGGTAAGCCTGTCTTCGTCCGGTACCAGGCTGCAAACCCAGTTAGACAGCTCCTCGGGCAGCATCGGCACCACCTTATCGGTCAGGTAAATGCTCGTAGCCCTCTCTAGGGCCTCGTTGTCAAGGGCGGTGCCTACCGAAACGTAATGGGACACGTCGGCAATGGAGACCCACAGCCTGTACCCTCCCCTCGTTTTCATGATAGCCACGGCGTCGTCGAAATCCTTTGCGCTGTCGCCGTCTATCGTAAAGCATAATTTCCCCCTAAGGTCCTTCCTGCCCCGTAAATCCTCTTCTCGAACCTCCTCGGACACTCTCTTGGCCTCGGCCTCCACATTTCTCGGAAACTCAGTGGGCAGCTCATACTCCACACTCAATCCCTTCTTCTCGGTATCCAGTCTCCCGGCCTTTCCAAGCACCTCGACAATCGTACCCCTCGGCATTTTGTCACGTCCCTTGGGAGGAGAGGCTTCGGCCACAACCAGACTGCCGCTTCTCGCGCCCTTCATCTCAGAGGGGGAAATCACGAGCGGTGGGAGCTTGACATTTTTCAGCACCACCATGCCGGTTTTCCCGATCCTTACTACCCTTCCGACGATCTTTTTGCCGTATACAGGGGATTTCACGAGCTGCCGACCGGGCACTTTCGGATTTTCGGCGTGACGGATGCCGGGCAGAAGGTAACGCCCGCCCTTATTCCTTGTGACTTTGCCGTCGCCGAGCAGTCCCCTGAGCAGCCTTTTGAAAACCGCCCTCTGCTCCCTGGGCACACCGAGCCTCTGAGCCAGCTCACTTGAGCGCAGAGGGCGGTATGAGGGCTGTTTCATCAATTTTATAATCTCGGTAGGCTCTGGATTTTTCATGGTTCAGAGGGTCTTAAGACGCCCGACTTGGAAAGTACAGATTGGGGGGCATTAAATCAACTTCAGACGGAAGCTCCCATTCTAATTCAAAAACGCTTCAGCTATATAAGTAATTTCACAAACTCTCCATTCATTCAATCTCATGCTTGAGCTCTCTAGTCATCAGCTCAAAGATTGCCGTCTCCGGGGATTTGCCCTCGTATAGAACCTCGGTGACTTTTTCCGTAATCGGCATCTCCACACCCAAGCTCCTGGAGAGCTCAAGCGCCGCCCTTGATGTTTTTACCCCCTCGGCCACCATCCTCATCTTTGAGAGTACCCCCTCGAGATCCACCCCGCGGGCGATTGACATACCCACCTTCCTATTCCTGCTCAGCCCTCCCGTACACGTCAACACAAGGTCTCCCATACCGGCAAGGCCCGCAAACGTAAACCGATTGGCGCCCATCTCCATACCTAGACGCGTAATCTCGGCAAGCCCCCTGGTAATGAGGGCCGACCTGGAATTGTGCCCGAGTTCAAGACCGTCTACAATACCCGCGGCGATGGCGATGACGTTCTTTAGCGCCCCGCCGACCTCTACGCCCACAACATCCTCGGTAACGTAAGCCCTGAAGCTTTTATTTGAGAAAATCCTCTGTCCCAGTTCGGCGGTTTTTAAATTCTTTGAAGCTATCGAAACCGCGGTGGGCTTGCTACGGGCAACCTCGAGCGCAAAGCTCGGCCCCGAGAGCGAAGCGTACCTCTGGGAAACATCACCTGTGAACACATCGGCAAACACCCGGTGCATGAGCTTGTGGGTCACGAGCTCAATGCCCTTTGCGGTGCTGATCAACACGGCATCGGGTGACACAGAACCGGAGCAGCGCTCAAGCACCTCACGCATGAATTGGGAAGGCACAGAAAAAACCAGCACTTCCCTTCCCTCAACGGCTTCATTGATGTCATCTGTGGGGGACAAATTTCCTGGAAGCTCTATTTCCGGAAGGTAAAGGGTGTTCACCCTCTTTTGCCGTATTGAGTCCCTTACTTCCGGCTCTTTAACCCACAAAGTGGTTTTGAAACCCTTTTCTGCCAGATGCTTAGCAATTGCAGTGCCCCAGCTCCCGCCCCCTATCACGCTTATCTTCTGGTCTGTATCGACCGACATATCGGATAAGTGTTACACGTTTGCTCCGAACCCGCAAGTAACCCCCCGCCTATTGCAAACTACCCCTCAGTACGTCCTCTATTTCCGCTGCCTCCAACCGCATACACATAGAATTTGCCTACAGTCGGGTTTTCAGATAAAATTCAACCTCGAAAAGACGGCTCGGTAGACACGTTGTGGAGAATCGCAATGAACAAAACAAATATCCCCGGCGGCCTGGTTGTTACTCTTGTTCTATGTTGTCTCGTAGGCTACGCCATTTTTCGCGGCGTCAGCCTTGAGTGGGACCTGTTCTTTAGGGTATCCATCACCGTGGTTGCAATAGCGGCCGTAACGGGCATCCTCGCCTTTGCCACAAACAAATCCTGAGAGCCGTACTCTTTGCCCAATCGACCGTAACCGCTTACTCTATTAACCCCTACTTTTCAGCTTGCTCACAGCCACATGGTTTGTACCGCCCCCTCCCCCTACATGACCAACAAACAGTAGGAGCTTTTCTACAACATTAACCTCGATAGAGTGATTGATACAAATATCCGTACCGATTCTACGGTTTGAGGACTGCCTAAGTAATAATTAACCGGCTCTGCGTGTCGGTCTCGGTTTCCTTAACCGGATGGTATCTCGCTATGTGTTTGAGGTACGACTTGGCGTTTGAGTGCAGGTCTATATAGAATTCGACCTCATTTTTAAACTCACTCACCACGTCTTTTACAAAATCCAATGTAACCGTGCCTGTGGCGGACTGAGAGCCGTCTTTGTACTCCAATAGGGTGTGCACAAGACGCCCGGACAGCTCATTGACCATGGAGCTGGTGGAGGAGTGTTCGTAAATCAGCCCGCTTTTTTGAGTCTCGAGAGTCTGCAATACAAGCTCAAACGCGCTCCTTACGTCAGTATCCGACATATCACGCTCAGAGCGGAAAAGCTCCACCACAGTCCTTTCAATCCTTAAGAACAGCTCGGGATGCTCTGTGTAAAGCCCCGCTCGCCTAATATACGTCCCGGCCCCCTCTTTCTTCAGTCTGCGCCTGGCAATTTTTTCCTGCTGGTACTTCTGTCCGTCCACTAAATGCGGGCAGTCGGCGGGGCAGTCAATCTCCACTACCCTCTTCTCCCCGCAGCACACAGAACATATCACGGCTCGTTTTGCAGGACAGAATCGCTTGGGCTTTCTCTTAGAGCAAAGAGGACATTTCATAACGGTTCGCAAGCTAAAGCAGTGTCAGAGAGGAGCCCTGGACTTGACGTTCTTCCTTATCCACTCGACTATATCTGCGCCGGGGGTTCCGGGGCCGAATATGACCTTGACCCCTTTTTCCCTGAGGCCCGGCATGTCATCGGGCGGGATCACTCCTCCTCCAAACACCGGGATATCCCCTGCTTCCTTATCGTTAAGCCGCTCAATGATTTCGAGGAATATATGGTTGTGCGCACCTGAGAGAATGCTTATGCCAATGGCGTCTACGTCCTCTTCGATCGCGGTCTCCACTATCATCTCGGGCGTATTGTGAAGCCCTGTATATATCACCTCAAAACCCGAATCCCTCAGCAGCCGGGCGATAATCTTCGCCCCCCTGTCATGACCGTCCAAACCGGCCTTTCCGATCAAAATCCGAAGCCTTCGTTCCTGAGTCATTGGCCCGATAAAAAAATCTAGTTCTTAGTGCCTGACGGAAAGTAGCCGCCCCCGCCAACCGGTGAATCAGAAGTACCCGGGATCGGTGTACTCCCCATAGACTTCCCTGAACACGTCGCTTATCTCTCCCACCGTGGCATACCGCTCAACAGCCTCTTTGATCGAAGGTATGAGGTTTTTTCCGTCCCGTGCATCAGCAGCTATGTTGTTCAGGCTGCGGGAAACGGCTTCGCTGTTCCTCTTATTCTTTACCGCCTTAAGCCTATTCCGCTGGTCTGTCTCAACCTTCTCACTCACTCTTAACGTCGATATTGTGGACTCCTCGGCCATCTCATATTTGTTGACCCCTACAACGAACTTCTCACCCCTGTCGAGTTCCTGCTGGTACCTGTAGGCGGCATCAGCTATCTCCATCTGGGGATAGCCCCTGTCGATGGCCAGTACAATGCCTCCCATCTCATCGATCTTGTTTATATAATCCATCGCTTGCGTTTCTACCCGGTTTGTCAGCTGCTCGACGAAGTAGCTCCCTCCCAGGGGGTCTATGTTGTTCACAACGCCGCTCTCTTCGGCGATTATTTGCTGCGTCCTCAGCGCCACGGTAACGGCCTCTTCTGTAGGCAGGGCAAGGGTTTCGTCCATAGAGTTTGTATGGAGGGACTGTGTTCCCCCGAGCACGGCGGCAAGCGCCTGGAGCGAGACCCGTATGACGTTGTTTATGGGCTGCTGCGCGGTAAGGCTTACCCCGGCGGTCTGCGCATGGGTCTTGAGCATGCACGACTTCGGGCTCTTGGCGCCGTATCGCTCCTTCATAATCCTGGCCCAAATCCTCCTCGCTGCCCTGAACTTCGCTATTTCCTCGAAGAAATCGTTGTGAACGTTGAAAAAGAATGACAGTCTCGGTGCGAAATCATCAACGTCCATCCCCCTCTCTATACACTCATCTACGTAGCCTATACCGTCGGCGATCGTGAAGGCAAGCTCTTGAACGGCGGTCGAGCCGGCCTCGCGGATGTGGTAGCCGGATATCGATACCGGGTGCCACCGGGGGACGTGCCGGGCGCAAAACTCTATAATGTCCACTACTATTTTGACCGAGGGTCTCGGCGGCGATATCCACTCCCTCTGGGCGATGAACTCCTTCAGCATATCGTTCTGCAATGTCCCCCCGAGCTTGTCAAATGGGATTCCCTGTTTTTCAGCCACGGTCAGGTACATCGCGAATATAATGCTCGCCGAGCAGTTGATCGTCATGGATGTAGTAACCTGGTCGAGATTTATGCCGTCGAAAAGCACCTCCATGTCGGCAAGAGAAGACACGGACACCCCCTCCCTGCCCACTTCGCCTCTAGACCTCGGGTGATCGCAGTCATAGCCCATCAGCGTGGGCATATCGAAAGCTGTGCTGAGACCCGACTGGCCGTTCTCAAGCAGGAATTTAAACCTCCTGTTGGTATCCTCGGGGGTGCCGAAACCCGCGAACTGGCGCATCGTCCAAAGTTGTCCCCGGTACATAGTGCTGTGTATGCCGCGGGTATAGGGGTATGCGCCGGGATTGCCGAGGTCTTTATCGTAATCGAAGCCCTCAAGGTCGGAGGGAACCGACAGTGGGGGAATTTCCATTCCCGACACAGTTGTCGGCACATGATCCCTCTTTGGAGCGTTATCGAATTCTCGTCGCCAGTTATCCTTTCCGTCTTTCATTCCATACACCCCTCAGGCCCTGTTGAGTCTTAATGGCAGAGGGCCGAATCAATCAGTACTCATTTAACAGCTGGTTTGCTATAATGAGTCTCTGGATTTCGGACGTGCCCTCGTAAATCTCGGTAATCTTTGCGTCCCTGAAGTGCCTCTCAACAGGATAATCGGTCGTATACCCGTAGCCCCCGTGAACCTGTATCGCTTTTGTCGTGACCCACATCGCCGCCTCGGAAGCAAACAGCTTGGCCATTGCGGACTGTTTGACGTAGTTCATCTTCTGGTCTTTCATTTTCGCCGCCTGCCAGACCAGCAGTCTCGATGCCTCTATTTTTGTGGCCATATCAGAGAGCATAAACTGAATGGCCTGTAAATTGGAAATAGGTTTATCAAAGGCCTCTCTCTGCTTAGCGTAGGAAACGGATTCCTCAAATGCTGCCTGTGCTATACCCACTGCCTGGGCTCCAATGCCGATTCTCCCGCCGTTCAGGGTGTTCATAGCGATCTTGAATCCCTCTCCCTCTTCCCCCAGCCTGTTCCTCACCGGCACGTAGCAGTCGTCAAACATCAGCTGACACGTGCTCGAAGCCTTTATGCCGAGCTTCTCTTCGATTTTCCCGACGTTTAACCTCGGAGTTTCTTTATCCACAATGAACGCCGTAATTGCTTTATGCTTCTTCGATGGGTCGTGTGTGGCAAACGTTATTATCACATCGGCCTCAGGGCCGTTTGTTATCCAGTTCTTCGTGCCGCTCAGGACGTAATTGTCTCCGTCGCGCCTGACGGTGGTTCTTATACTGCCAGCGTCGGAGCCGGCGGCCGGCTCACTGAGCGCAAAGCAGCCCAGGCTCTCTCCCCTTGCAAGCGGGGTGAGGTACTCCTCTTTCTGCGCCAGGGTTCCGAACTCCAGTATCGGGTCGCACACTAGGGAGTTGTTTACCGACATTATCGTCCCCGTGGAGGCGCATGCCTTGCATATCTCCTCAAGCGCGAGCGTGTAGCTGAAAACGTCCATGGCGCTGCCGCCGTACTCCTCGGGAATGTAAATGCCCATGAACCCAAGCTCCGCCATGCTCTGTATTAGCTCGGCGGGGAACTCACTCCTCCTGTCGAGCCTCGCCGCCACGGGCTTTATCTCGGTCTCGGCGAATTCCTTCGCCACAGACTGTATCATGCGGTGCTCTTCGGTAAGCTCGACGATGCTCATTTGCCGCTCCTCGTAATTAGTTCCTCGGTAATTAGCTCCTGCCGATTAATGAACTATATTTCATGGCGTTTATACGCATTCCAAACAAAAGGGAAAGAGATGATACCCTGGATATAAATATACCGTTTAAACGTAAAGAAAAAAGATTTTAAACGACAGAACTCACCATCCTCTCTTGCCCAAAATCAAGCACCTATCTATTAAACAAAAATATGGGTATCAAGTCAAGGAGAATGGAACAATAAAGGGAGCGAGAAAAGAACAACAAAAGAAAGAGCATAGCGACTAAATCTCGGTGGCCGCTATGCTCTACAAAATCTCAGTTTAACTCTTATGAATTAAACCGTTTGTTTACTGCTTTATTCAGTTTAACATCAACAGTCAGAATCGGCGCCGTCAATAAGACCGTCGCCGTCGTTGTCGAACCCGTCGGCACAGAGTGTCTCCGTACCGAACTCGCAAACGGCTCCATCACTCGGATCACCGTCTTGCCCGTCGCAATTAGGATCGAGACAATCTTCTAACCCATCGGCATCGTTGTCGAATTCGTCATCGCAGTCAATCTCGAAATTGAATTGACAAGTATCCATTCCAGCTCCAGGTTCACCATCTTCTCCATTACAGCTCAACTCTTCGCAGTCTACCAATCCGTCTGCGTCATTGTCGAAGGTGTCATCACAATTGGTGCCTGTTTCTGTACCGAACTCACATTCTATGCCGCCACCTATGTCAACCATATCGCAGTCCGCGTCTTCACAGTCAATATCCCCGTCGGCATCGTTGTCCACAAAATCGGAACAAAATGCGGCATCGGATTCAGGCCCACAGAAACCACTGCCACTGCAATCATCCGTATCGGCGCAATCAATGTCGCCATCTGCATCGTTATCAAAACCATCATCGCAGGTAGCTTCGGGGAACTCGCAAATCGGGTCTGCTGCGCAGTCGCCGTCGTCGCAGTCGATGGCGCCGTCGGCGTCGTTGTCGAGGCCGTCGGTACACTGCGCTTCAGTGGGCACTGGCCCGATCACTCCCGAACAGTCTACAAAACCTTCATCGTCCGTTGGGGCCTCGCCAACGGTCTGCTCTATAACCACAGTAGCAAATATTGTGCGGTCTGCAAGCGGGACGTTCGGGCAGCTCGGGTCAACGCTAGCCGGATTGGGCAGAACTATTGTAATAGTGATTATCTGGATTCCGCCGGCGCCGTTTTTGGCCGTATAACCTATTGTGATTGTATCGCCTAGGGGGCCGATAGCCGTTATTGTGCCCAGGGAACGGTCAAAGGAAACGGAAAGGTCGCCGCAGTTCTCAAGTCCCATGGCATCGAAAGTTAAAACAATTGTTGTAGGAACGTCATTAGGACAGAATGGGACTGTTAGACTCGCGCTATCGTCTTGAGCAACCAAAAAGACGGGTTCTACTATTACCTGAGTAAAGTCTGATTGGGAGAACCCGTCGGGAGTCGTAATGGTAACTGCAATAGCCACGTTCTGAATAACGTCCGTAAGATTAGGGAATGGCAAATAAGTCGCAAACGCCTGGCCGTTGATGATAAAGGAAGAGGCATCAAACAGACACCCAGCTACGCCAATGTCCACACCGCCGATAGAAAATTCTACCACCGAGCCGTCGGGGAACTCCTCGTTCACTTCAACTCTAACCACTCTGTCCTCGCACGCATTTCCTTCAAGGGTGGGAAGCAATGTATCAGGATCAATCCCCGTACCTTCGAAGAATATGCCTATTATTCCAAGAATCGGGTTTCTGGACGGGTTTTGCGGGGTTCGGCTGTCATTGCAGGAAAGCCCTACCGCAACGACCAACCCGGTTGATATAAATATCATCAATAACCTTAACACCATGTTGGTTTTGATACCCTTTATTAATTTCTGCACTAGATTATTCGCCCTCCTATATATTATATGTCGACCATTTATTACTAATTAGTCACGCTGAATTCCACAGTTTCGGCAGCCGTATTAATAGAAACAGTAAGAGACGCCGGGTCTACGGGAAAATCTCCAAATGCCAATATGAGAACACGCGTAACGCCCCGGTTGTCGGTCAACAGCCTAAGCGGAGAATCCTTGAGGGCGCCGAACCCGGGATACAGTGAAGAATCCACCTCTTCGCAATCGAGCCCCACTTCTTCGCACGCATCCGGGTCGACGAACTGGAGCTTGTGTGAATCGGCGATGCCGTCGCCGTCGGTATCTGCAACAAGGTCGTTTTGATTCGCAAAGGTGAGTCTCCAGTCGACCTTAATATCGTTAATCGGGAAGCCTTCGGGGTCAAGAACCACCGCGGCGGCGGTTATCAGAATTTGGGAATCAAGAGGAATCTCAAAATCTAGTGGTTCTTCTATGAATATGACTGTGGAGCCGAAAGGGGCATCGGCGGGGTTTGGACCGACACAACTGATGCCCAACGCCACCGCTAAAACAATCACAATTGGAAAAATCGCTAATCCTATAGTGTTCCTATTCATATATTTCTCCTTCTCTGATTCATGGTTGGATTGAATTACCTTATAATCCTCGGCGTTATGAACACCAGAAGCTCTCTCCTCGCATCAACCCTGCTCGTGTTGCTGAATAGAAACCCCAGAAGCGGCAGTTTAGAAAACCAGGGTACCCCCCGCATGCTTTCAGCTGTCGTTCTGGAAAAAATGCCGCCTATCACTATGGTCTCCCCGTCTCTGGCAAGAACCTGGGTCTCCGCCTCGTTTCTCCTGATGGCAGGTGTGCCGTTGGCCCCGGTAATCGACGGGTCCGGGGCGTTGTCTGTAATCCTTATTTTCATATTGATACGGTCGTCGCTAGTGACATGAGGCGTTACTTCCAGCCGGAGCGTTGCATCTACGAACTGGGTCTGAGTACCCGCGGCCGATACGCTGAGGAACGGTATGGAAACACCCTGCTCAATCCTCGCCAAATGGTTGTCCAGTGTTAAGATTTTAGGAGAAGAAAGTATTCTTCCATCTCCTCTGGTCTCAAGGGCCGACAGCCTGATATCCAGGTCAAAAGCCCCGGTAAGACTGCCGAGAACTATGCCCAATGCGCCGCCGGCGCCAGTACCCACAGCGGCTGGGAGGTCAATTATAAAGCTATCCCCTATAGAGCCGAACGGGCCAGGATTGCCAACCCCGACTCCTCCTACCTGAACACTGGAGGGGAAAAACGCATTGGTGGGGTTACCCGTAGCGGGTGAGGCTCTAAAATTCGTGCCCCACTGCACACCCAGCTCCCGGGTGAAATCAAGTGTGGCCTGAACGATCCTGGCCTCAATCAACACCTGAGCCGTTCTGGTGTCCAGCTTGCGCAATATATCCTGAGCCTGAACTAGACGGCTTTGAGTATCGGTAATCAGCAGGCTGTTTGTGCGAGTATCGATCTTAATCTCCCCGCGTTCGCTTAAAATGGTGGCGATGAGCGACTTGATCTCAGATGCATTGGCGTAGTTAACAAACAACTGCTTTGTGAAAAGAGGCTCAGTGTTCTCTCTGGATTCTATAGTCTGCTTAAGCTGATTCTGCCTAGCCCTGAGCGTCTTATGAGGAGCCACTTTTATAACATTACCCTCTACGATTGCTCCAAGACCCGCATCTTCAAGCACTATATCGAGAGCCAAATCCCAGGGCACATTTAAGAGCTTCAATGTTACGGTGCCTTTTACTCCGCGGGCTATAACAAAGTTAAATCCGCTTATGTCGGCAAGTATCCTCAGCACATCCCTAACCTGGGCCTTCTTAAAATCAAAGGAGACCAGCTGTCCTTTGTACTGCTTCCTTTGTCCTAACTCGGTAGCGGCTCTGAAATCGAACGCCCAGAGTTCTTCTTCTTCCAACTGTTCATATATTTCCTCTTCGGCCAATTCCTCTTCGGTTTTTTTTGGCTCTCCAACCTTTACCATAATGTGATTCTGATCCTGAATAACTTCGTAGACGACTTCCTCTTTGAAGTTTATTATCACCAACACTTCGTCTTCAGCTACCGGATCACCGAATGAGGAAATGAAACTCACAGGGCTGTCAAAATCCCCTACATCTCTTGAAACCCTGAACTCAGCGGGTAGAAAAACTTGCTCCATCTTTAACCCCATTTTTTTCATCTCATGGGGAAGCTCCGAGTAACCTACAGGAGCCGTTGTGGTTATGGTTATAATCCCGACACCTTCCATCACCTCAAACCCTATGGATTCAACCATATTTACCATATCAATAGGATCATTATCCACGGCGCTCGGAGACTGTTCGTAGTCCGTCCCTTGATCCTCGTACGTATACCCCTCCGTGCCGGACGATTCGGTGTAAAGCTCCTGCTCGTGAAGCTCACCGGCATCTTGATCAATTACCTGCGATTCTCCGCCGGGGTTCATCCCCTCGTTATCAGAAGCATAAGACGGATCACCCGGCCTTTCAGCATCTGTTGATGAAGCTATTTGGGGAAACGGCGCTACGGCTGCAGCTACAACAACTGTGATAATTAAAGTCTTAAATAATAAACGCATTCCACCTCGCCTCCTTATTTATAATTTAATTGATGGTCCTGCGTTCTACTTTTCTATAAACGCAAGAATGATGTTATTTATTTTTTCTTTTTTAACTCCAAACATATCTTCATAAATCGTTTTTTCCTGTATAAGAACCCCGTGATCCCTAATTTCCAAAATCCTCCCGTTATTGTTCCCAATTTCGTCCCCAAGGGCGAGGAAGTAGGTGTTCTTTGCCGGATCTACCACCATTGCTTTAGGCACGTCACCTATCCACATTATCCCAACGAGCCTGAAATCCTTTAGAGCATATCTTTTTATAGGGAAATCAATGACCGATTTTGGTGTAGGAGTTGGACCCGGTTTTGTTGTTCTAATAAAGGGCTTGAAGGGATCCCTTTTATCCCTTGGATCGTAAGGGGGTCTTCTCTCAGAAGCACTAAGCACATCATCGGGCTGAAGAGTCTTTTCATCCGCCGGGTCTCTTTGGCCCACTGTT
>JADFKM010000003.1:0-26683 GCA_022564935.1 Candidatus Dadabacteria bacterium | reverse complement strand
AATTGAGTCCAGGGCGATTGATGCCAATGCGGTTATGAGTATTGCGTATCTTAGTATCATTTCCCCTCGATTTGTTTACTTCGAAAGGTTTTTTACCTTTTTCTACTGCCCTTCTTGCCTTTTCCTTTTTTCGTTTGCGCCTGAATTTCGGACTGTGGAAGCATTCTAAACGTAACGGCAGTAAACGACGCTTGCAGGGATGTACCTCCACCCTTGGGCCGTGAGAGCTGGAGGTTTTTAACATTAACTATCCTGGGCAATTTGGAAACATTGTCAAAGAATCTAGCCAGAGTGTAGTATGAACCGAAAACCTTCATTTGAACCGGAATCTCCGCGTAAATCTCCCTCCTGACCTCTTTCTTCGGAGTGAAAGTGTCGGGCTCGAGACCGGACTGGCTCACAGCCGTATATATGGCCTCTATTAAGCCTGGTATTTCTTGCTTGGTGGGCAATTTTCTCCTGGCTGCTTCATATTGAACAGTTAATTCTTTGAACTGCTTCTCGAATTCGGGCAATTGGGCTTCAATAGTTTTATACTCGGTTAAAACCTTTGTCTGCTTTTGGATTTGTAGGTCCAGCGCTCTAATATCTTCCTGCTTTGGCGACCAGAACCAATACCAGTAAATTCCCACCAGGACCACTATTATCCCGACCAAGATACCCAGCTTGACCTTCACATTAAGCTGATTAATTTTTTCTACAAACTCTAAAAACTTCTCTGAATTCACTTGCCAAATCCCTGCTTAAATGATTTTGTAACTATATTCCCTTTTTTTTGGTTCCAGCATTTGTTCCGGGTTTAGGCTTATCCGTTTTCCCCGAATAGTTGAGCCTGGTCTGTATTTTGTATGTCTTCAGATCAAGCGTCTGAATCCTTTTTGTTTTTATTTCCTTAAGTGATACCGCTTTAAAATAGGGAGACGCCTGAAGATTTCTCATAAATTCCGCGACAGTTTTTTCATTCCACGCCACCCCTTCCATCGTAGCAATAAAGCCTTTCTCGGTGAATTTATTTACCCAAGCCCTCTCGGGTATGGCCTTTCCGAGGGAATCCATTACAAAAAGAGGCCCGGCCCTATTTTCTTCCAGAACCTGAATGACCCTGATCCTCTGTTCAAGAAGTTTATTTTGTCTCTTAAAATCCTCGACCCGCGCTTTCACGGCTTCTTTGTTTTTTATCTCCTTTTTCAGTCTGTTCAACTCCCTCTGTTTGCCGCTGATCTTTGAGCTTTCATTGAAATCCACAGCCACCAAAACCACTATCATTCCCACAATGACCGCCACCCCGAGTAAAAACTCGGTTATACCCTTTATTTCTCTTCTTTCTTCTTCCGACAGGAGGTTTATTCTAATCATCTGTCCCCGAGCCTCCTTAAGGAAAGTCCTATTGCTACGCCCATTTTAGGACCGACATCCTCAATGTACTCCGGATCGAAATCCGAATCGCTGTAAGCGATGTTTTGAAATGGGTCTATGAGGTCAACCCTGGTGCCGAGCGTTTCACGAAGGGTCTCCAAAAAACACGGAACCTTGGAAGAGCCTCCGGAAATGATTATCTGCTGAACGGCATCTTTCCAAATTGTTTTAGAGAAAAAATCGATTGTACGTTTTATTTCACCCGAGACCGAGTCGGTAAAGTCTCGTGCAAGCCTGTCGAGCTCCGGAGGTATAGTGCCCGCTCCCATGGAAAACTTCATCCTCTCGGCTTCATCGTAATCCACATTAAATTCACTCTTTATAGCATCTGTGAACTGATAACCTCCGGTGGTTATGTCCCGGGTGAAAATTGAAATCCCCTCTTTTAGAATGTTTATATTTGTCACCGAAGCTCCGATGTTTATCAAGGCCACTACTTCGTCGGTCTCCTCATAATTGAGCTCGTACATGTTCTCAAGGGCAAACGCATCAACGTCCAGCACCACAGGGTTAAGGCCCGCCTCGGTGACTATATACACATAAGTATCTGCAACGTCTTTTTTCGCCGCAACAATTAAAACGTCCATATTCCCCTCGGCGTTCTCGCCGGGCAGAATCTGGAAGTCGTAGTTTACGTCGTTTATGCTGTGCGGTATGTACTGTTCAAGCTCCCAAGGAATAGCGTCCTTTAGCTCCTTTTCCTCCATGAGTGGAAGACTCACTTTCTTAATGTTTATCGAGTGACCGGAAATGGAGATTGCGGCGTTACTGGTTTTTATCTTATGCTCATCGATTAAAGACGAAATGGAATCGATTACAGCTTCAGGGTCCACTATGGCTTTGTTTACGATAGATTCAGGCTGCAGAAACGATTCCCCGAGGCTAACCAATTGGTAGCCCCTTTTGGTTTCTTTAAGCTCGGCTAATTTTATAGAGCTAGTGCCAATATCCAACCCTATGATTCCCTTTGATTTACCTAACCCGAATATCAACGCTCTATCTCCTGAATAGTTTTATTTTGTTCAACTCTATCACTTTTTTTATGCAAATACAATACTAATTTATAAATTAGCTTAAGCTTGATTATATAACTGCCTATAATCATTGACTAATTGCCAAGTGAAAAACTTTTAATTTTATTCAAAACACTGTGATTTAGCACCCCTTATCTCTCTGAAATTCTCAAAACCTTAATCATTTAGTTTAAATTTGACAAGCTTCATTTACTTTGACATACTCAAAAAGCGTTTTTTCTTCAAGTAATTAATTAAATTTTAATCTTATTTCCACAATACAAAACAAAAATATTTTTGTCAAGACCTATTCGATTTCAAAATACTTTACAAAAGACTCAATACAATACCCCTCAGATGTGTCTTGCTATAGAGTCCAATCAATGTAGACTTTATAATATAATGTAGACTCTATAATATAATGTATAATACCATTTCTTATATAGTGAAAATCGCCTTTTTCCTCTCTTTATTATTCATCTCCCTCACCACATATGCGAAGGGTATACCCGACAAAACCGATTTTAAAGAGATTGAGAGGAGTTACACATTTGCTAAAGCCAATTTACCCGAAAATTTCCCCCATGAAGAAATTCTCATCATGGATTCATGGATTGAGGAATATAAATCCCAGCGCACCATTAACAGAAACGTCATACTAAGAAAAATATCAGTACAACTCTCTTTTATCAACTCTCTTCTCAGCGAAGCTTCAAAAAAAGAGGAGCTGGCTCGGCTTAACAAATTGCTTGATGATATTGAGAAGCAAATAGATGACTTGGTTAAAACCAACAATAAAGTCATGGAGAAAATAAACAACTTAGAGAATCAATGAGCCATTATTCCCAAAACTTTCTTATATGTTCTATCCTCACTATCCTCGCATCGTGCATACCACAAAATATCTTCTATGATACAAATGTAGGATATGACCAAGACTTACTTCGAACCTATGAGCAGCTGGAGCAGGCAAAACAGGAAGGCGCTAAACGGTACGCCCCTGAATTGATGGCCGAAGCCGAGCACTTTTTTGCTAAAAGCAAACACAAAGCCGCTGATGGGAAAAACCTAGATGCAAAGGAGCTGTATACAATCTCACAAATCAAGGCTAAACACGCAAGGTCGGTAACGAGGATTGCAAATATCAATAAGGAAATCAACAACCAAAGAAAACTTTTAATGGAGCTGAACACCACGAAATCAGTCCACGAATCGGAACTCAGCCACAGCGTTGTCAGGCTGGAACACCTCAAGGATAAGATTGCCGTATCCAAGGGCATCCTCTCGTCTTCATCCCTCGACAATATAGATAAGGCCAACGAGCTTCTAGACGAAGCAAAAAATTTACATGCAGATATCGTCTTGCCGGAGCTGTACCGCAACGCCGAGCAGAAACTGCGCGAAGCCGAATACAGCCTGGCCTCCGAACAATACGACCCGGCCCTTGAGCTCTCTAAACAAGCCATAGAGCTTGCAGCCAAAACCCTTGAGGCAGCAAAACAAGCATATAAGAACAGAGCTGAATTGACCGAAAAGCTCACACCAATTTACGGCGCGGACGTTGAGCTCACCTCAGATGGAGTGAACGTTGTGTTCAGCAACATCTTCGCCCCTCGGGGAGAATCAATAATTTTTGAGGCCTACCCCTCAATTGATGCGTTAATAGAGGTGTTGAAGGAGCACGCAGAGCTGGATTTATCCCTATACATCTATTCAAATGATTTCGCAACCGAAAATATGAACTTAGACCTAACAAATAAGCAGGCAGAAATCCTAAAAAACTATCTGCTCTCAAACGGTATTGCGCAGGAGAGGCTGGCAAGGGCCGAAGGTCTCGGCTCGGGAGTGGCCTCGGGTATGAAAGTGGACAGCAGGAGGGTCCTTATAACCCTCAATATCGAAACACCCGCTTACGAAGAGCTCCGCCAAACCCTAGACCCTCCGCTCACTCAGAAGCTGGAGTATTGAATTAACTACCACAGGCCGGGTAGGTTACAGCGGATTCAAACTATCTTGGAGGAGGTTGTAGCCGGGCAGAGTGGTCGAGCAGATCTAAGGAGCGTCTACGTCCTCTTCTTCGACGAAGATCTCCACGTCCTTTGAAAATATCCTTACGGGATCGACCGTCACAGAAACTGTAAAGAATGCCCTTTCGGAGGGGAACAGCAGATCATCTATGTCATCCCCTTTCACATGCACTGTGGGTGCCTCTATTACGTTGCCGTCATCATCTTTGAGGATTATGACGACAAACACTGAGCCAACGGTGAACGGCCCGGTGTTCAACACGACGCCGGTGAACTCAAGGTTGCCCTCATCGTTAAGGCCTTCCATAACGGGGCCGTCAAGCACGACAAAGCCCGAGTCCTCGTGCTGTACGCAACCGATTACTAAGAATAAAGCCACTAAAACAACGGCAAGCTTCTTCATCTAAGATCCCTTCTTCCTAATCTTCTTGGAGATCGACACCACTTTTTCATCCTGGGCACTTTCAGCGGGCTGCTCTTTGAGTTCTGCCCCGGTCATCTCATGATCGGCAATTATGTCGCCAAGGACTTTATGGAAAATCGTAAGCGCTCCAATCGAGTGCTCCTTAAGGTAGCCTTTCTCAAACACCACCTCTCTTTTCCGCCTGAGGATAAGATAAAGAATGAACGCCTGGTTATTGAGCACTAAAAGTATTGCAGAGTAAAGAAGAAAGTTATCCATAAGCACTTTCTGCATCAATGTGCGAGTGGAGGACTCTATCTTGACAATGCCGAATGGGCTGGATTCCCCGCTCCTCAGAAAAGGCACCGACACCGAGATCGACCCACCGACCTTCTTTACCGTATAGCCCCCGGTGGGATAAAAGTCCTCTTTGTACCGGTCAGAAAATCCACTGCGCTCAATGTCGCTTCTCAGCACAACGCTAAAGAACTTAGGGGCTATATCGAATGTGTTGAACAGTTTTTTCCTTCCAAGCCTTTCATCGAGGAACAGGAAGAACTCATCACTCGTCGCCTTGTCTTTCCTGCCGGTGAAAAAAACACTGGCCTGCTCCCCAATGGTTTCGCCTATGGCTTTGGTTTTTGAGACTAACTCGTCGGTGGCTTTGTCATACTGGAACAGGAACACGAGTCCTATGAAGCCCAGTATGCAGAGCTCCATTCCCACCGCTTTCGCTAAAGTATCGAGCTTCTTCATCACGCGCATTTCATAAACTCTTCGAGTATTTCCTGAAGGCCCTCGCTTTCAGCCCTTCTCAGGAGCATATAGACCATGCCACCGAAATCCCTCTTGGTATCGTCATCGAGACTCCTGTAGAGCTTTATCAAGAGCCTCTCCGCCTCAGTTAAAACCTCGAGGTCTTTTTCGCTTATCCCCTCCCTATCCATAAACCTCCTCATCCTCTCCTTCTTAGCGATATTCCAGGTCTCATCCGCCGGAACGTCAAGAACCATCGCTATTTTCTCGCACCTCTCCAACGAAGGGGCGTCCACCTTGGCCTTCTCAAGCTGGTGAATGTAAACGCTCGATACCCCAAGGGTGCGGGCAAGCTCCTCCTGAGTTATGTTCTTGACCTTCCGCTTGTTCTTTAAATACTCGCCGAATCTCATGTAACAACCTCCAAGAGTGCACTAAATTATAATTGTTAGGATGATCCCCCCCCTCTCCTAGATTTTACACTATAAGTGCTTGAGTTATCAAGTGATTTATGATGATTGGTTAAAACCACAGGATTACAAACCAACCCACTTCTCAGTGCTCCGGGGAGACGTAATCTTCGCTCAAGAACTGATCCCGCCAACGATAATACTGGTTCTGTTGAATTCCGTACTCACTGCAAATCTCCGATACGCTGAGGCCTGAAAGCCCCTCAAGCACGACCTTTGTCTTGGTCTTGGCATCCCAATTCCTTCGCTTCATGCTTACACTCCTTAATGCTTTCTAGCCTAAGGATACTATCTTAGCAATTGCTTCTTCTTAAAGGGGAGCAGTATAAGTCTGCCATATTGTTGTCTCATAACAATGTCTCAAGAATGTCTCAAGAATGTTTCAAGAATGTATTCATTAGACCTATTTGTAATCGGCCGTAGTCTCGTAACATCCCGAATATACACATATATTTACTCATATGATTAAATTGGCACGCTACTTGTAAGTCAGAGAGTATTAGGTTTTTGTCAGAGTGAGTAATTAAAATCTCAATGGAGGAAAATTGGTTATGAAGAGAGTGATTACTAATCTCTTCGTAGGAGGATGTTTAGCTTTTTTAGTAGGGTGTGGGGGCGATCTGCCCAATATATCCCGATATATGATCGAGAGAGGCACCTACAGGAGCGCGGTGTCGGTACTTGAGGAGCGGTTGATTAATGAGGATGAATTGTGGGTTTGGGACGTGTTTGTAGCTTGTGCCGAAGTGTTTAAGGGTAGAACGGCAGTTACAGAGCCGAATATAGTAATCTATAAGGATTTAGACTGTGAGGTACAGGGGCAGAGCAGGGCGTTTGCGAGACTGGAAGAGAACGAAGCATGGTTCGATATTTGCTTATTGTCGTGTTTCGATGATGGTACTTGCAGACTCGTATGGGCGCATGAGTTCGCTCACCTGTACTTATTCCAGTTGGGCTTAAATTGGACTCATGATATTTCTTTTTTCAATAACACGGCTGAGGGGCTGTGTCTGAGCAATGACTTATATCAATGATTTGTGAAATGGCACATAATGACTGAGATTTATGTCGGTGATTAACTTTATCATAAGATAATTGGCTTTCCGGCTTTGATTTACTATAAGCCTCCGTGGGATTATCCGCCTCATGAAGACTTGTATTCAGCATTTCCAAACGAGGGTGGGATAGTAGGGTTTTTACTGTAATGAATGTAGATAAAAAGAAAGGCAAAGAAGGGAAGGCGTTGTGTTTCTACGGATGCCACAAAAGAAATATACTACGAAGGACTGGGATGAGTTCATTGAACAGGTGTTGGGATGATAGAATTTCGTATAGAAACATATGTTTTTGGTGATGAGAATGAGGCAAAGGAAAGAAAGTTAGTGGAAAATACTGCGTTTCTTTTCCAGGGACATGATGAGAAGCCTTTGTAGTGCTCCCCATTAGTCAAGCCACGTTTAAGATAGTCCCGCGGCTGAATTCATAGTTTTCCTCTGCCTGCATCGGCGTGCGGTATCCAAGAGCCGAATGCAGGTAGCTCCGATTATATTTTTCCACCCATCGGTCAATCTCTCCTGGGGCCGACGAACTAGTAGTAGTTTCCTAAAAGACTAAAAATGATACGACTTTCGGGTAGTTTATCAAACAGCCTGATCTGGAACCAACCCGCTTCGCCCTATACTCCAGGGGACGTGGTCTTCGCTATGTGTATGAGTAGAAAGGGGAATGCCCGGAGACGGAATTGAACCGCCGACACGAGGATTTTCAGTCCTATTTAAGATAATTTTGTAACTTTTAGAGATTACCGGATTTTTTGCAAATGGTCTTAATTAAAGGATTTCTATATATTCCATACGGTTTAAAGATTATGTTTAAAAGGATAGATTACGACTCATTCTTTGAATATTCTTTGATAAAAAAGAGGGGCTAACCAAGTAGCCCCATTTCTGTTAATTTCACATTCCAAAAATTGCAATGTTATATTCTTTCAAGTTCGTTATACGGCAACCTAACTTACTCTTGCTTGTTTGTTTTCATCCATTCTTCCACTTCACTCAATCTGAACCTTATCAACCTACCAACACTGTAGTATAGTACAGCATTATGTTTACCACATAGTAAATCATAAACGTATGTATATAAATTTATGTTGTCATAATATTTAAATAATGTATTGACATAATATATATTTTGTGATATAAACTATATAATAGTAATAGTTGTTATTGTATTAGCTTACTAGCGTGTTATGGAAGAGGCGTCAATATGAGTATGAGAAGGAAACGGAAAACTCACCTCTCTTTGTTTACCTTATCTATGTCTCTGCAATTTTCAAAAGAAATCATTTCTTCTCCTAATTCTAAATCTGACTTAACCCATTCCTTTCTAAGCTGCCAATAACAACTTATAAAAAATTTGATCGGGGGGATTATGAGAATATATACACATCTTTTCTTTGTTTTGGCATTTCTTTTCCTTGGCATCGAGCCTTTAGGAGCATCTACTATATTGGGAAAAGTAGTGGTTTATTCATCACCATCGCACCCGAAGGTCTATCCTCTGATCTCCGGCAACAAAATTACTTATGACCATAAAGCCCTTATAAGAATAGCAGGAGGAACGTTGATAGCAGATAAAGGTACCGTTCTCAAGGCTATTGATGAAGTGGGACAGACTCTGTTTCAAATCGAAGAAGGAAACATCTATTTTAGACTAAAGCCCGAAAAGGCACGGGTTTCTTTTAAAACAAAGCACGGGGAGATTTTCTCCCCTAAAGTGGTTCTGGCAAGTAGCTCCATAACCTCAGGAAGAATCGTGGTAAGGGATAATGATACTTTGGTGGAGGTTAGTGAAGGCGTGCTGAAAGCAGTGAGGTCGGGTGGTCTTACCGAAATAAATGCCGGAGAAAAAATAATACTGACGCAGGCTACGATTGAAGAGGAGGCGGTGGGTTTGGAAGAGTTAATAGGAAAGATTGGAATGGCTAATACGGTCTTAAACCCTGAAGGGGCAGCACAGGTAGAAGGTAAGGTCCTAAATGTAGTAGTAGTCGATGACGACTTGGAGGTGATTGATGAAGCTAGCCTCCCAGAGGATACCGACATAAAGGTTGTAGGCGTTAGTGGATCGACTTTACTCGTTCAGCCCGTGGATCGTGAGTTATTAGCAGCGTTTTTGCCAGCAGCTGGCGCCCCGATAATCGGAGCCTTTCTTGGCGCAGCAGGGGCTATAGTTATACCCGCTGCCTTTGCTATCCCTGTAGCGTTAAGCCAAGGAGAAGACGGGGTAGTGAGTCCTGTAACGCGTTAAATAGGGTAAGGGAAGGTGCTATAAATGTTGAATTCAACTACCATCGTAGCTCATATCTGATTTTCTAAAGTTTATTTCCGTGAATACGGGAGACAATAGGGATGAGGAGAACAATATACCTCCTGGTAGTAACATTCATTATTACGGTTAGCTGCGGGGGAAGAAAACAATTTAGCGGTTCTCTGCTTAATCAAAACAGGATCGAGTCCTCCCAAGAAATTAAACAGGTCAATACCAAGCTACTATCCCAGGGGGGGTTCTCTCCCGCATCCCCAGCAAATTATCTCATAGGTCCTGCCGACTTGCTCGAGATAAAAGTGTTTGAATCTGAAAAGCTCACAAGCACGGTGCGCGTAAGCTCCAGGGGGCGGATAACTCTCCCCCTTTTAGGCAGTGTTGGTGTGGCCGACCTCACAGCCAGGGAAGCGGAGGAGAAGATTGAAAGACTCCTCAAAGAGCGTCGCTACATTAAAGACTCCAATGTAAGCATCTTTGTCAAGGAACACTTGAGCAAGCTTGTATCGGTAGTTGGGTATGTAAGAGAGCCGGGAAGTTATGAACTTCTGGGCAGACAAACCCTTCTCGACGCTCTTGCTGCGGCAAAGGGATTGGATGATGATGCCGGGATGACTGTTTACCTTACAAGGAGCGAGGAAAACGGGAAAAGACAGGCCTACATAATAGACCTTGAGGAGCTGTTTATAAAGGGTATAGAAGGTGATGCCGAAGCAAATTTAACGCTTAAACCAGGAGATGTTATCTATGTCCCTGAAGCGGGTGTAGTTTTTGTGGAGGGTGCGGTAAGAAAACCCGGTTCTTATTCAATCAAAGAGGGCAAGACTACGGTGAGTCAAAGTATTGCCATGGCAGGTGGAACCACAACCTATTCCGATATCGGTAATGTGATGTTGATTCGTTTGCTGGACGATGGAAATAGACAGGTTTTACAAGTGGATTTGGGAAAGATTCGAAAAGGGGAGGCTGAAGACCCCATGGTCAAAGATAGGGATGCTTTAGTGGTTGGGGCAAGTACGGCTAAAAGGATTCTCTACGGGCTTCGTCTCAATTTCCTATTAGGCCTAATTGGAGTGGGCTACGACCCTCCTGAGCGTTACCGCGAGTAAGAATTTTATCTAAGGGGGCTGCTTTTTAGTGGAAGACGAAAATAAAAAAGATCTTACTGAATATAAAAGAGATGAATTAAAAGAGAGAGAAGATCGCCTCTTAGCCGCTGAGGTGCGAAGGGATTATGAGGGCTATGGGGAAGAAGAGCTTAGCCTTAAGGATTATGTGGAAGTTATCCTTAGGAGGAAGTGGATTGTGATATCCTCACTCGTTATAGCGATCGTAACCGTGACTATTGCGTCCTTGCTGATGGACAAAATATACAGGGCCGAAGCTACGATAGAAATATCCCCTGAAACCCCCAAAATAATTTCTTTTGAAGAGGTGTTGGCGGTAGAACCACGGCAAAGAGAGTTCTACGAAACGCAGTTTAAGCTCCTAAAAAGCAGGTCACTGGCTAAAGAGGTTGTAACAACACTCCAGCTCGATACTCATCCCGCATTTGCGGCACACCAGGATGGCGAACTTGGTCTTATGTCTTTTATGAAAAATCCGATCGCTAGGATTCTTTCATTAAATAACAGCACAGACCCAGAAGGAGCAGAAAAAAAAGAGCTTATCAAAGAGAAGAAGTTAGTAGACTCATTCTTAGACGGTGTAAAAATAAAGCCCGATAGAAAATCGAGGCTGGTTGAGGTTATCTTCGACAGCACAGACCCCGAGCTTTCTGCCACTGTAGCGAATACCCTTGTTGATAAGTACATTGAGTGGGTTTTAGACAGAAAGGTCGAGGCGACAAAGGCTGCCAGGAACTTTTTGGAAAAACAGCTTCAGCAGGTTAAGGCAAAACTTGAAAGGGCGGAGGAAGAACTTAATAAGTTTGCTAAAGATAAGGATATAGTTTCCTTAGACGAAAACTTTAACCTTACATACAAGCTGCTTGCCGAACTGAACAGAGCTTCAACCGAAGCGGAGACGGAAAGGCTGGCAAGAGAAGCGCTCTATAGAGAGGTGCAGGCCGGCGATTATGCGTATCTACCCCAGGTGATAAGTGACCTCTCGATACAGGCGCTAAATGAAGGATATACGAAGCTTAAGTCCCAGTATGACAATCTGACAGTAATATTCGATGAAGACTACCCGGATGTAAAGCAGCTCGCTGCTCAGCTTGGAAGAATTAAAAAAGACATAAATGAGCGTATAGATGGAATTGCAAAAAGCATAAGGAAAGACTACCAAACGGCCCTTAGGAAGGACAATCTTTTAAGTCAAAGAGCTCAGGAGCAGAAAAGGCGTGTTATGGAACTAAATGAGCAGACGGTACAGTATAAGATTCTTGACCGAGAAGTAGAGACAAATAAATCCATATATCAGAACCTGCTTCAAAGGCTTAAAGAAACCGAGGTGACTTCGGGAATCAGAGCAACTAATATACAGGTTGTAGATTACGCCGAGACACCACTCGTACCGTATAAGCCAAACATAAAGCTTAACCTTCTCCTTGCAACCTTAATGGGGCTTATGGGCGGAGTTTTTCTGGCATTTGCCTTTGAGCATTTTGACACCACGATAAAAGACGAAGATGAGATTAAAAGGAAATTTGCTCTTCCATTCTTAGGTGCTATCCCGCTTGCCAGCGAACAGGAGATGCCAGACATTGAAAAAGCCGTTTACCTAAATCCGAAATCATCAATTGCAGAGGCTTTTAGAGTTGTAAGAACCGCTATTATGTACTCATTTCCTGATTCTCCCCTGAAATCCATTCTGATAACAAGCGCTCATCCCACAGAAGGGAAAACCACTACAGCGTCAAATCTTGCTCTTTCGATGATCCAATCCGGACACAGGGTGGTTCTGATAGATGCGGACCTTAGGAATCCAAGGCTGCATACGATCTATTTAAATAACGGAAACCGCTTTGGCCTTAGCACCTATCTAACCGGGGAAATGGGGCTTCCGGGCGTGATTCATCAAACTGGAATAGATGGTCTGGATATAATACCCTCGGGCCCTATCCCGCCAAACCCTGCTGAGCTCCTCGGCAGTAAGAGAGTTAGGGAGCTGCTGGAGGTTCTTACTCAAGAATACGACTATGTACTTCTCGATACAGCTCCAATTATGGGCTTTGCCGATTCACGGCTTCTATCCGGTTTGGCAGACGGTGTTCTGATCGTAACAAGCGTCGGGATTACTCAAAGAGGGGCGCTCCAAAGTAGCATAGAGGCAATATCAAAGGTAAGAGGAAGCATTGTCGGTGCTGTTGTAAATAGAGTCGATGCAAGACGGTATAAATATCATTATGGCTACTATTATTACTCCGGTGCTGAGTTGGGTAAGGAAAGGAAGAAGATTCGTTTTCCTCGCACTTAGTATTTTTCTTGTTGCGGAGACCGCAAGGGTTGGGCTTGCCGCCTTTCTCTTAAGGGAAACGGACGTAGGCTCTATGGAAAGGAGCTTGGTTTTAAATCCAAAAGATGCGGCGCTTAATTTTCGTCTGGCAAGGGTTTACCACATGCTCATGATAGGAGATGAGGATAAAGCTAAGGCTTCGTACTTTAACTCTCTTTACCACAATCCTCAGCTTGCCCCGGCGTGGCTGGGTCTTGCAGAAATGTTTATTGAAGACGGCGATGAGCAAAGAGCTCAGGCTGCCCTTAATAGGGCTTTTGACCTTGCTCCATCATCTATCGGCAACGTTTGGGAAGGTTCTATCCTTGCTTTAAGGCTTGGAAATACATCCCTAGCCATCCGGGGTCTTAGAGTGATTGCCAAAGCGGACCCGGGAAGAAGGGGGAGGGTTTTTGATATCTCTTGGCAGCTTATCGATGATCCGGAGCTGATTCTGGGTAAGGTGGTAACTGATGGGATTCTTCCAAGTTATCTTGGTTATTTAATTTCAAAAGACAGACTGGATGCGACCTTTCCTGTATGGGAAAGGATGAAGAAGAGGGGGGTGGTCTCGGACGCCGCTGCCCTTCATTACGTGGATTTTCTTATAAGGAAAGATAGGGGGTTGGAGGCTTTTTCGATCTGGCGCGAGATGTTTAGGGAGAGAGATGATGATTCGATTGTCTGGAACGGCGGTTTTGAGAACGAGCCCTTAGGCAGGGGTTTTGATTGGAGGATGGGGAAAGCAAAGGGAGTGGGCATCGAGCTTGACAGGAGAGAGAGGTTTCAGGGAGATCGCTCATTAAGGATAACATTTGACGGCAAGCACAACGTTGATTTTTATCACGTATCACAGGTAATTCCTATCCATCCTCGCTCTGATTATCTCTTTACTTCCGAAATTGCTACCCGCGGCATTACAACTAGAAACGGCATAAGCTGGGAAGTCTCCTGCTACCCTAAAGGTGGGATGAGAAAATCATCAGAGCCCCTTACGGGAACAAATGAGTGGAAAACGGTTCGGCTCGCGTTCCATACCCCTTCTGATTGCAACTCCGTCGTGGCAAGGCTACGGCGCTATAGAAGCACCAGGCTTGATAGATTTATTTCTGGCACCGTGTGGGTGGATGACGTAAAACTGTTTAAGGTTGAGACCAACGCAAATGCTCAAAGTAGATAGAAAGGAATTCGAAAAAGTAATTGAGGAGCTCGTAAGGTCAAAAGATATAAGAGAGCTCATAAGGGGATTTTCGACGGATACAGTCTACTTTTACTCTCTACTTAAAGATATATCCAGGGGAGAGTATTCCCCCAATTACAAGCTGATAAAAAAAGTAGCAAGTGATAAAATGGTAAGCGAGCAGTTTATTGTCAAGCAGGCAAAGGCTGTCCTTTCTTACCTTGCCCCGGAAGAGCCGGAAGAAGATTACTACAAAATCTTAGGTGTCCTGCCCTCTGCATCAGCCGAAGAGATTCGAAAAGCTTGGCTACTTCATATGAAAACCAAACACCCGGATAAAGCGGGTGAGTTGGGACTAGAGATTACAAAAAAGTTAAATGAAGCTTATAGCGTATTGGGAAATCCATTAAAAAGAAGCGAATACGAAGCAAAGCGTCCTCCACAGTTGCCCGTTGTGGTTAAGGACTTTTGGACGATAGCAGTCCCCAAGAAACTGATCTATTCGATCTCACCCGCTCTTGTTGTTTTTTTCCTTATTCTATACCTCTGGGGTTCGGGCCTGGTATTTCGCTCTTATAAAGAAACGGGGGTGATTGCAGACAGAAGTGATGAGAGCACAGCCCTGCCGTGGAAAACTACCTCCACACCGGCTCAAAAAGGAAATGACCCTTTTAAACTTCAGAAACTCGAGCCGGAGCGAGAAGATGCAACTTCTCTTCCAGCCAAATATAGCACCGAGAGTGTTTTTTCAGAAGAGACAAAGTTCAGGGAACTTTCTGGGACTGAAGGATTAGCAGCTATGGAAATGGGTGTAAGCGGTGGCAGTGAAACCCCCATACATGGACAGACAGAGCAAAAATCTACCTTCACAGAAACGGCTGAAGAGAAGACTCAAACTCAAAAGGAAAGGGAGGAAAATATAAAGAGCGGAGCTCAAGCAATTGGAGAAATGTCGTCAATGTTTGTAATACAAAAGCCGCTCCCCCCTGAATCTGAAGCAGAGGGAGAAGCGGCTTTACTTAGTGTAGGAAGCAAAAAAGAGCCTATTGCAGAAAAGGAGATAATCAGAAAAGAAGAAAAACCTGTCGTTATGCCGAGAGAAAAACAGGAAATAAAGGGGAATAAATATGTTGTAACAAGGGGAGATAACAGGGAGGTGATAGCAAGGGGGTTTGATACATCGGTAAAAGACCTAAAAGAGGTAAATGATCTTAGAAACGACCGTTTAAACACCGGTGATGTTTTGGATATTCCGCATACCACTCAAGATGAAGGTATCGGAAAGGAAGTTAAAAAGGCACAACTAGAGAAAGAAATAATAGATAAGATAACAGAAGCAAAAGCGGGCAGCAGCCAAAAATTTCCTAAACTAAGTGCTGATAAAAAATCCATTGTGGCGAAAGGAAATGTTCTGAAGCCCAAACTTCAAAGGAAGGGAAAAGGAGAGAGCGGGGGAAGCGTAGCGATTTATGAACGTGAGCTCTTTCTTAATAAAGTTTCTGAGCAGGGGCTTAAATCCCCTTCTTCTTATCCCGATAAAGCGTCTTTATCTTCCTTTGTTTCAGAATACGTATCGGCCTACAAAGATAGGGATATGAATAGATTCATCTCATTTTTTGAATCCGATGCGAAAGAAAATGGAGTCGTAATATCAAAAACTCTCACCACTTACAGGAATAATTTTTCTTCTTTAGAAATCATGGGGTACGACGTTCAAATAAAAAAGACCGACTTTAAAGAAGATAGCGCAACTATAGATGGGGATTTCGTCGTTACTTTTAAAAGGAAAAGTGAACAGAGGGTCAAAAGTTCAAATGGAACAATAAGCTGGATTCTCTCGTGGCGGGATAACAAGTGGCATATCAAAGAGATAAATTACAGGGTTGAAGAAACAAGGGTAGAAGATGGATAACTTAAGCTCTCTTTCTAATAGTATTGACAAAGAGTGGTATGCCGTCTATACAGCATCAAGACATGAAAAGGCGGCAAATGCGGCTCTTTGTGAAAAGGGCAAAGAGACGTTTCTTCCCCTCAGAGAAGTGATAAGCCAGTGGAAAGATAGAAAAAAGGAGATACAAGTCCCTCTTTTCCCGGGGTACTTGTTTACTAATATCCATCTGCAGGATAGATGGAGCGTTCTAAACACCCCTGGAATTGTCAGGATTCTCGGTATAAATGGAACCCCTGTTCCGGTTCCTGCTCAGCAGATCGAGGCAATAAGGGAACTTTTGAGCAGTAAATTAAAATACGACCCGTACCCTTATTTTTGTGAAGGAAAAGAGGTTATGGTTGTAAACGGTCCTCTTCAAGGGACAAGAGGGAGGATATTAGAAAAAAGGGGCGCATGCAGGCTCATACTCTCCATAGATTTCATCCAGCGCGCTGTTTCAGTTGAAGTAGATATTAGGGTCGTGGAATTGGTCTAGGATTTTATCACTCAATCTTAGAAGTGCTAGGAAGATTAGCAATATTATGAAACGAGTAGATAAACCTTGGGGTTACGAATTATGGTGGGCGGTAACGGAAAAATACGTAGGAAAGATCCTGTATGTAATGTGCGGACACAGCCTGAGTTACCAGTACCATAAAGTCAAAGACGAGAGTTTGTACCTGCGTACGGGAGAAATATTCGTTGAAATAGAAGAGCAGGGTAAGGAATTAAAGAAATTTATCCTTTTCCCCAGTGAATCGCTAAGGATCGTTCCTTTTACCAAACATCGTATGACGGCTTTAGCTGACTCTGAGCTCTTTGAGGTATCCACACCTGAAATAGATGATATCGTAAGGCTTGAGGATAGATATGGGAGAGAGTAGTGGAGTTATGAGTGTTGATGTGAATGTCGTTCCATTGGAAAAGATAAGTTATGGATTGAGACATACCCAATGCATAACACACGTCTCAAGGCAAGGCTTGATACTATTTCAGTCTCCCGCCGTAGGATAGGCGTACAAGCCATACCGAGAGCAGCCAACCAACTGTGAAGCCCATTAACGTGCCGGCAAAGAACGTAACTATGTCAACCCACAAAAGCTGCTACCCGTCAGATGAATTTTTTCTCAACACCTCTTCTTCCTCTATAATTTTATTTCGTACCAAAAGCGTGCCAAGAAGGAGCCCTAACAAAAGACCGACAACTATTCCCAATAGTAATGCCCACATAGCGTATTCTAAAAATCTAAGATCATATCAATCCCGGGTAATTTCAATATTTACATTTTGCTGTCCGGCAACATTATGAACCTTAAAAACATTATCCATAGACTAAAATTTTACTTATTTTACTATCGTGATTGTGAAGTTTAGTCAAAGATAACGCTTATAAGAAATATGTCGTTGAAACACTGAAAGATGATCACATCCGGAACCGCATTAAGAAATTTTATTTATCTATTTACTTTTTCACTACTGATTTTTTCGCCTCTCCCAGTAGGAAGTGTAGAGCCATGGGCACGATATGTTTTACAACTTCAGGCTTTTATACTTTTTATATTATGGCTCTTCTGGTCAATGTATAGCAAAAGCGATTTAAACCTGAATGCAAAAAATTTCTTGCCGCTACTTATATTCGTATTTATATGTTTATTTCAAATTATTCCCCTTCCAGATTTTATGCTGGGTGGGGTATCACAAAACAGCCTTGCCATTTGGAAGAAAAACCAAGCTGTGCTCGATAGCATCGGATTTAACAGTAAAAGCAGTATGTTCACGATAAGTCTTTATCCTCATGCCACATGGATAGAAACCCTGCTTTTACTTTCATATGTTGCATTTGGATTTGTAATAGCAAGACATTTTACAACCGTCCGAAAAATTAAGCTTCTCCTTATACCGATTCTCGGAGTATCACTTTTAGAAGCGACTTATGGAATTTACCAATATGCGGCTACGGATGCTCTTTCCACAGGAACTTTTGTAAATCACAATCACTTTGCTGGGTTCCTTGAAATGACTTTTCCCCTCGGCTTGGGCTACGTGCTGTCACTGGGCGAGTGGAATGGTAGTAAACAAAAATCCTTTCTTAAAAATTTAATTTCATCGGATAATTTTCAAAAACAAATCCTTCTTCTTTTTCTCCTTTCTATGATACTTCTAGCCCTTTTTCTTTCCGGGTCTAGAATGGGTATTTTTAGTACATTCTTATCACTCGTCTTCTTCTATCTCGCTTACACCGGTTTTCATAGGGGGGACGCAAAAAAATCTTGGATAATCCTATTTGTCTTAGCCACAGCAATTCTCTATGCCTTCTGGATCGGACTCTATCCTGTATTTGAAAGATTCCTAAAGATAGAGCAAGAAGCTCCTGTAAGAACCCTGGTCTGGAAAGATATGTTAAGCATTATCAAAGATTTTCCTCTTTTTGGAACAGGCTTTGGAAACTTTAGCTATATTTATCCACTATACAAAAAAGCCATGGAGAAAGCTGTCGTATATAAATATGCGCATAACGATTACCTGCAACTCATAGTAGAAACCGGCCTATTGGGCTTTTTCTCAATTATTACCGCACTTGCCCTGTTTTTATTTTCCTCATTAAGATTTCTAAAACAGCTTTGCCAAAGGGAAGACTATTTTAGATTTTTCCTGAGCCTTGGCGCCCTATCTGGAATTGTCGCCTTACTTACCCATAGCCTTGCCGATTTTAACCTCCATATTCCTGCAAATGCTCTATATTTTGCATTCCTTATCGGTTTTACAAAAGCCGTTCAATCCAAAGCTAAGAACCCAGTCTGACCAACCTTCTCTTTTTCAAAAAACTAAATTCGCAAGCTTATTTTTGTCATACTTTCAATGGCAAAAAAATTCTGCAACATACTCAACATAGGTGGAATTACTCGAGACCAATCTATTTTCTGATTTTATATCAGTCTATATTATTAACTTAGTGAACTCACCTCTAGATGGATTGGAACCCTACCTGCTTTCTTAAGTTCACCTTCAATCCATTTATATGTTTTTTCGAGGCCAACCTCAAGTGGAATTTGTGGTTCCCAATCTATGACTGTCCTTAGTTTAGTATTGTCACTATTCCTACCGCGAACTCCTTGAGGCTTAGATAAATCGTGTCTTCTTGTAATTTTCCTACCAGCGATTGTTGCCACCATATCAACAAGTTCGTTAATTGTCACCAACTTATCGGTTCCAAGGTTCAATGGCTCTCTGCAATTAGAGTTTGTTATACGAATAAGTCCCTCAACACAATCATCTATATACATAAACGAACGGGTTTGATTTCCATCACCCCAGACCTCTATCTCATCATTGTTTTCTGCAAGAGCAACTTTTCGACAAATTGCAGCCGGTACTTTTTCCCTCCCACCCTCGTATGTCCCAAGAGGACCATATACGTTATGAAAGCGCACCATGCATGTCTCAAATTTATAATCGTGCCAATAATATCCACAAAGTTCCTCAGTGAACAGTTTTTCCCAACCGTATCCCGACTCCGGATCGGCAGGATATGCATCTTCTTCTCTTAGCGGTGTTACATCGACAGTGTTTTGCTTATATTGGGGGTAAATGCAAGCGGAAGAAGAAAATAAAAACCTCTTAACTCCATTTAACCTGCTAGCCTCCAGCATATGTGTATTTATCTGGGTATTATTTCTTGTAACCTCTGCAAGATATGCCGTAATATATCCAATTCCGCCCATGTCCGCTGCCAGGTTATAAACCTCGTCAATTCCTCTAGTTGCAACAAGGCAATTATCCCAACGGCGCAAATCGAGAATCTCAAATTCATGGGCAATAGTTGGCTCAAACTCCGGATATTTGAGATCAACTCCCCGAACCCAAAATCTTTCATTCACAAATCTTTTCACTAAATGATGTCCAATAAATCCACCAGCTCCGGTAACGAGGATTCTTGTTTTAGCCATACCACTACTCCTTTTTTATTTAATGCATTTATTAAGTTTCTTCAAAACACCATTTCACACTAATCAAATTTCAAAATCCCCACTTTTTCTAGTGCAACTAATACAACAAACAATGACCCGTAAACAAGATATCTTCGCCAAAGTCGGCGGGGTTCATGAATTAATCTCCAGAACCATTCTAATCCATGCTCCTGCATCCACTTAGGGGCTTGAGACTTTATCCCCGCTAGAAAATCGAAGGCAGCTCCTACACCAACCATTACGGGCACCTTCAATTTATCCCTATGCTCATACATCCAGCGCTCTTGTTTAGGTGTACTCAGACCAACCCATAAGACATCCGGATGAGCTTTGTTAATTAAATCTATTACTTGAACATCTTCTTCAAATGTCAATGGTCTGAATGGTGGAGTATATGTACCAACGATACGTAATTTGTACCGTTTCTGAAGAATGTCTACTAAATGCTCGACTATGATTGGTAAACCGCCATAAAAGAAATGCCTATATCGATCGCCGGTATCTCGACAGAAAGTATCCATGAGTTCTGGACCATATACACGACGCTTCAAAGGGTACCCCTGCCAGCGACCTAACCAGACTAGGGACATTCCATCTGGCACCACAAGATTCGCTGTATTCAAGATGTGTTTAAAGGAGGGGTCTCGCTGAGCTTCCGTAGTTCCATGCATTCCTGTAACTGCAATGAAATTAGAGCCAGAGGGATCTTGAATCCAGCTTTCCATCTGAGAAATGACGTCAGGAATCTGAACGGCGTCTATCCGCACACCCAGCACATTGTAATTTGGCCAGTACACTTTTGTTTCCCCATTCTACCTTTATTTACACTGTACCCATGCGTGTATGCGTCTTATATCAGGGAATCTCAGGGGTGTTACCTTCTACAAAAAGCAACTAAATTATTGTGCAGTAGTGGTAGACCAATTTTGAGAACGCGAGCATTTGGAAATAACATTTGCAGTTCTCTTGAAGAAAGCAACCTAATAGGTTCATATCTAGTAAGATAACCAGGGGATATTTTTACTAGTGCCCTTTGTATCCCAGTAGGCATAAACTGATAGAAAGGCAATAGAGTATGGGGCTCAATTGGGAAATTCTTGTTTGGTGTGGTTACAAAATAGCCTTTCTTCGCTACGCGGTTAATTTCATCTGCAAACACTTTTTGACTCCGCCAAGAACCAACATGTTCAATTACGGCATTACTAAATACAAAATCAAAACTTTGCTGCATAAACGGCATAGAACAGCCATCCCCGACAATTAGCTCTATCATTGTATCGCCCTCTGTGGCATCAATCTGCATCTGATGAATATTTAGTATGGTAACCTTTCTGAAATACGAGTATAGGTCCAAGAACTCCCCTATTATCCCTGCGCCTCCTCCAACATCAAGTAGGGTATCTGTGGGAGTTGGACACAGGGCTCGGAAAAACAGATTTATTTTCTCTTCTCTAAATTTACGATGTACTGGTCTTAACCAACGAGTCAGCTTCATCACTGCTTCCGTAGATCAATAACCTTCAGGTAAACCTCCATGAGCAATTTGTAATTTCGCTCTGCGGTATATTTAGCTTCGTATTCTGCACGAGCTGCATAACCCATATTTTGCATCTCCTTTGGATGCGTCCAAGCCCATTCAACCTTGACTGCCAAGTCTTCGGGATTACCAGGCTCAAAATGAAGGCCAGTCCGTTTGTCCCCCACGATTTCTTCCATCGCTCCAAGCCGTGAGGCCACTACAGGCACCCCGCAAGCAAAGGCTTCCACTACTACACGCCCAAATGTCTCATACCACTCAGACGGAAAGACCAGAAACCGAGCACCTTTCATCAATGCAATAACTTCTTCGTTAGCACATTGCCCAAGTATTTCTATGTCTTCGAGCTTACGGGTTTGCACGAATACTTTAACCTCTTCTATAAGTGGTCCATATCCAACGATTTTAAGAGGAATCCCTTTCAAACTCTGCCATGTTCGAAGAAGTGTGATTATTCCTTTCTCAGGTGAAAGCCGCCCTGCAAAAACGACATAGTCTCCATCACCATCACGCATACCGGGGTCAGGAAAAACAAAGTTAGGTTTCACAAAGATTTTTTTCGCAGGTATTCCACCTTCTATAAACTTTTGTTTCGCAAATTCAGTAAGGGCAATATAAATATCAACTTGTCTTTGCCAGGTCTTAAGCATGCGATGAAACGTAAGCATGATAGCCACCACCGAGGTTTGCATCCGTGAGCCTCGATAACAGGCGTGCAAAACACCAGGCCACAGCAGAGACCTGCCAAGGCAATCTTCGCACACGTGTCCATCGCGATAAAAGGTTGCTTTTGGACAGAATACTCTATAGTTATGAAGTGTTTGTACTACAGGTACCCCGACTTTCTGACATGCGTAATAAGCAGAAGGCGAGATTAGCAAAAACGTATTGTGAAAATGTACTAGATCGGGTCTCAGATCGCGCAATATATTTAGCAGTTTTCTTTGTGAGGGACGTGACCAAATGGATTGAGCGCCAACTGCTAACCGGCTCATTCCGTTGATACGCTTATTATCATCAGTGTACTTTACTACCTCATGTCCATATTCACGCAAGAGCGATGATTCAGAAGCGAATACTGCATCCTCACCGCCGGGCTGTTGATAGTAGTTATGGCAGATCAGAATACGCATCAAACGTGCACACTTATTCCAAAAAGGCTTCGCTTCTCTATCTCGTGGAGAACGGCCCAAAACTTGGGTTGCATCTCACTGACATATTCAGAGAATGCCTGGTTACTGTCCACATCATCCACAATGACTACGGCCGGACTAGATAGATACGATTTAACTATTTGAAACTCACGAAGCATGTTTTTATATGTATGAAGGCTATCATGCACAAAAATATCAACCTTTCCTAACCGTGAAAGCAACTTTGGCAGAACCCGCTTGCTCACACCCCGATGCAACCGCCATCGTGCCTTCAAATGTTCTAAGACCAGGATTCCCACAAACCTGTCAGCATTGCGCCCCAAGGGAGGCAAGTCCACACTATGGAGTACGCCGTTTCCATTCGCCTCCAGCGCCTTCAGGATAAACGCCGTCGTCACCCCATACGCTACGCCTGTTTCCAGAACAACGGACGGTTTGAGCATTCTGCAAGCACAATAGCACAAGCGGGCAAGTGTGAAATCCGCATTATGGATCATAGTAAAAGGTGCCTCTGACCGAATTTCAAATATTCGCTCCTGGACATTCTGTTCAATCTCGGCAAGAGCAGGTTCGCTCAGGATGGTCTCCGCCTCCCCCTTAAGACATTGACCCATCTCAGTTATAACTTCGTGCCACCGACTAATCTGACAAGGATAGGTACTAGACTGAGCCCACAGTTTCTCCAGACGAACCTCCCCGAACGTCAAAAGCCGATCATAAAACTCTAGTGGGCGCCTTGGCAGAAGTGAGGCAAGAAGCAAGGCTTTACCCAATGTCACTTTCAGATTTCGCGAGACCATAAGTCACCATCCAAAGCATCATGGCAGTGATGGTGCAGGAGTGTAGTGTCGGATGCAAAAACCGCATCCAACGGGGGAGATTAAAATACACCTAGTGGACATTCGGCATTGGCTCATTTTCCAGTGCACTCTCGATGGACTCCCGGTTGTTGGCCCGGGTAATAACCCAAATCTCGTTAAATCGGGCAATTTGCTTTAACCAATTCCAGCCTGTACCAGGTTCTGAGCCTTTGTTTGGTTCACACGCATAGGCGGATAAAAGGACTTTCAAAATTTTCTCCCTCTTAAAAACTGCTCCAGGTAATAACCAAAAATGAATTTCAAAAAATATCTTTTTACTCGGGCCATCACCATTAATAAATATCTTACTAATTTTCTAGTAATTAAGGGCAGACTATTTAAGAAAACATCATGCCTTAGTAAGGCAATTCCCTGTTCTTCGTATTGTTTTTGAGAAGATGAACTACTTTTACTTCCTGTATGCCATCTAAAATCCGCAAGGAAGTATTTTGTGTGAGCAAACTTATACCCTTTTAATGCAAGCCTCAAGAAAAACTCATAATCCATAGCATATTTATATGAGACATCGAGTAGGTTTCCTTCCTGTAAAATTTTACTTTTAAAGAACGAAGCAGTAGTAGGGATATATAACACATGCAAGTATTTAAGCATGAATAAATCAAAATCTAGTTCTCTACGAAGCTTAAGCAATTTCCCATTTTCATCTACCCATCTATAATCACCATAAACAATATCAACCTTGGGATTATTTTTTATAAACTTCGATATGATCCAAAAACAATTAGGCAAATAATAGTCGTCTGCATTCAACCAACCAATAATATTCCCCGTTGCCATTTTAAAGCCTTTATTTAGTGCATCACTCTGCCCTCGATCAGGTTCTGAAACCATGATAAGATGGGGATATGCTTTTAGTATCTCAAGTGTGCCATCCGTCGAACAATTATCAATGATAATGTGCTCAAAATTAGGGTAATTTTGCAGAAGTACGCTTTGAATAGCATCCTCGATAAATTTGCCTTGATTATAGGAAGGTGTAACAATTGAGATTTTCAAGAACTTATTCATTACTCTTTCCTTTCAAAAAATGTATTCTGCGATTCACAAGCACAGATGCAGCAAGTCCAATATATACCCATGTAACCCAATCCCCTTCCATAGGATAGGCTACATAAAACGCATGCGCAGTAATCAAAACAACAACCCCCAAAGTCAAAATTACATGGTCGCTTGCTGGTATGTATCTCTTGGCTCGCGACTGCATATAGCGGAAAAATAACATTGCAATAAACGCAAGATACAAAACCAAGCCCGGTATTCCTATTTGGAACGGTATAGACACATATAAATTATGAGGAGAAGTCATAATTATATCCCCGGCAGGACCAATTAATTCAAAATGTTTCCCCAAACCATTTCCCAGCCAGGGATTATGTCGAATACCATCGATAGATTCTTGCCACAAATACAGACGCCAACTTGCAGTCGGATCTTGTTTTGGATTGGTAAAGGCATATAGACGGCTCTCGATAAATTCATTAGGAACATAACCAGCTCTTGACAATGCAAAGTACGCTACCACACCAACGGCAATTGCTATAAACGCAACTTGTAGCTGTCTGGTAAATTTAATCTCTCTCAAAGCATAAAGAGATAGTAGTGCTACTGCGGAAGCAAGCCAGACCGAGCGATGAGCCGTAAATATGATCAGGAACCCCCCCGCTAAAGCAGTTAATATAATTAGTGCAGGATTTAACTTTAGAATTCGCCGATTCATTACGACAAGTAGCACAACTAAGCCGTAGAGAACAGCAAGCATTCCGTGTGCGTTTAACCACTTAACTCCAAAGCTTATCTTTGGAGCCAAAAGACCCGTTAGGAAAGCGAGAACAATAATGGAGAAAGTTAGAAGCATTAAAGCCTTGAGCATTCTTAATCTTTGTTCAGAGGTCCTGCAGAATATTGCCACGTATGGCACCATAAATAAGTAGCTGTAATATGTGCGAAACTCACCGAGTGAGTGACGGGCACCATATACACCTATGCTACGTATGATATGCAAAATTAGCAGCACAAAAAGTAGAGTTAACAATGGAAAATATCTAAGCATTGATTGCTTTAATTGGTAATTGTTTAGCATATGCTTTAGAAGCAACGTTACAAAAACACCAAAGAGTAACGGATCCCAAGGGCGTAAATTGAACTCTCCTGCTCTAAATATTAAAGTTATGTCTGGATAAAAATGGATCAGATTTTGATGAATAACGCTCAGAAATATAATCAAAACTACAGTAAGCACGGGATGATTATATGCTAGGTACACATTTAAGGCCAAAACAATTACAACTAGCATATAGAACGACCAAACTGGATGAGACAGAATTATGCTCACCACAAAAATGGTTATATAGCTTGTCGCAAGAACCATTGCTTTTAAGTTCGATAGTCCGGGTGTAATCGATCGGATATGAGTAAAAGGTTTTCTCATGTGTACGAAAACTTTGTAAAATGAAATATAGGTTCTTAGATCCGTAATGCTTAAGATCTGAGAAGTAGATCAGCGGCGGCGTACTTTACTTGCTCTATAGCGATACCCTTAATACAATGTGGGCTGTGAGCAATACAATGATCCAGACATGGACCCACAGCGATTTCAGGCTGAAGAATAATGCTGTGCACTCCCCACGGACTGAAACGGCGTGGAGAGTTTGCGCTAAAAGGAGAGCCACTGACAGGATGGCAAGAAAGTTCAACTACAGGAGTACCCACCGCGACTGCCATGTGCATAGGACCTGCATCATTTCCTATAAAAAGATCGCAACGCTTTAAAAGGGCCGCAGCTTGGCGTAAAGTAGTGACTCCTACGGTATTTATAACAGCATCTTTTAGTTCATTTTTCAAAAATCTACCTAACTCTTTCTCCTTATTGCTGCCAATTAAAATAACCTTTGCACCATATTCCTTTGTTAGCCATTTCCCGAGTTCGATAAATGAACCTAAAGGCCATATTCTTCTCGGGGCACCCGCACCAATTCCGAGACCGATTAATGAACCCTTTTGAATTCCACCGTGTTCTCTTAAGATTTGTTCAGCAGAAATTTCATCGTCTTTATCCAGCCACAGCTCCAAAGAATCATCGTTGATTTCTCCACCTAAGAAGCGAATTACATCGAGATTGCGCTCGACTTCATGTTTTAGAGAATTGTCTTTAAGGACGTGAGTTAGAAGGAGATCGTATCCTTTGTT
>JADFKM010000079.1 GCA_022564935.1 Candidatus Dadabacteria bacterium | reverse complement strand
AAATTGGCCACCCGTCATAATTAACGGTAGAAAATCCCGTGCCTGTACTGACAGAGACGACTTGAAAAGCCGAATCCCTCAGGGCATGGAAAAACCCCGGGTAACTCCTTAACGAAAGCTCAATCGCCACTACTACGATCAATGCGACGTTAACAAAAAAATAAAAGCTCAGCTCGGCGTCAAAAATAAGCTTCGAGAACCGTTTCCTTAATAGACCGTAAAGAAGGGCAAAGTTAATGCCCCCAATGAACATAAATACAGTTATGGTTACCTCCACTCCAAGGTTGTTGTAAGCGCCAATGCTTGAGTTTTTTGAAGAATATCCTCCCGTAGATATAGTGCTGAACATATGTACAATCGAGTCGTAAATGGGCAAACCGAAGAGCACAAGCGCTATGGCCATTATAATGGAAATAAGTAGATAGGTTTTCCAGAGATTTTTTGCCACTTCCGATATTCTGGGAGAGATTCTTTCAGTCGTGAGTGTAGCCCCTTCGAGCGCCATAAGCTGCATCCCGCCCACGCCTAGCCGCGGAAGTATCGCAACTCCGAGAACAATGATGCCCATCCCGCCCAGCCACTGAGTAAAGCAGCGCCAGAAAAGCATGCCGTGTGTAAGTGATTCAATATCCGTCAATACACTCGCCCCCGTGGTTGTGAAGCCGGAGACCGACTCAAAAATGGCATCTACGGGGTTCGAGAACACCCCGAACAACATATAAGGAAGGGCTCCCACCATCCCCACCGCAAACCAGCAAATGGTTGCAATAATAAACCCGTCCTTCCGGGTAAGCTCCTCAACGCTCTTGCCCGTGTCCATAGTTTTTTCAAGCACCAGTCCAATTGCTGACGTTATGGCCGCAGAAACAAGAAATACCCACAGGTCACTCTCTGCGAAAATCAGGGAGCACAGGGCAGGAGCGAGCATTAAAACACCCAATATTTTTAGGAGTTTTCCTAAGATGTGTAAGGGGAATTTTATTTTCACTATCCAAGCATCTTCTCTAAGTCTTTAACGGCCCCGGGAAGTGCAAAAACTATCAGCCTGTCACCCTCAACGGCTGTGTAATCGCCCCGAGGAATAATAACACCGTCACCGCTAAGGACAATCCCGACCAAAGCTCCTTTAGGGAATTTGCAATCTCTAAGAGGGGTGCCCAGTATTCGAGAGCCGCTTGTAATTACGAATTCCAGAACTTCCGCTTTACCTTCCTCGACCAGCACAACGTGCGCCACACCCCCTAGGTGCAGGAAGCTCAATATCTCGTTGGCGGTGGCGAGCCTGACGCTTAAGGCCCGCGATACCCCTATGGACTCGATAACGTTAATGTAATCGGCCTTTGTATAAAGAACGATGCTTTTCTTAGCTCCAAGACTCTTTGCCAGAAGAGCGCTCAGGACATTGTTCTCATCGTCACCGGTAAGGGCTATTAAGTAGTCTGTCGATGAAATGCCGGCCTCTTTCAGCGTATCCGCGCTGTTTCCATCCCCCCTGAATACACTCAGCTCTGGGAGCTCGATGGCGGCGGCTTCGGCCCTGTCGCTGTCCATCTCAATAAGCTTCACTGAAATTCCTCTCTTAGAGAGCTTCTTCGCCACCATTTTCCCATACTTTCCCGCACCTACGATTACCACAGAATTCACTCCCTCTTCTTCGACTCCAAGCAAATCCTTGAGACTGTACACGTCCGATGGTTTGCCCAGCGCAAATATGCAATCGCCCGGCTCAAGCATCGTGTCGCCCGTGGGTATAGATATTTCCCCGTCCCTGGAAACGGCCACGAATATCCAAGCTTTCGGAGGGCCCAGCTCGGAAAGTTTTTTATTAACGATAGGGGACTGCTCATCCACTATTATCTTGAGCATCTGAATTTTTCCCCTTCCGAAGGTTTCGGTCTTTACGGCAAAGGGAGCGCCTATAAGATTTGTAATATTATCTGCGAATATGCTCACCGGGTTTACCGTAGAGATAAAAGGCGTGTTCAACAGCTGGGGATAATTAAGGTATTCGGGGTTGTTTATCCTGGCAATTATTTTCTCGACACCCTTGGAGTGTGAAAGCATCGATGCCAGAATATTGGTTTTGTCGTCCCCTGAGACGGCAAGCATGACATCGGTGTCCTCCAACCCGGCTTCATCAAGCACGTGAGGGTTATCGCCATCACCTAAAAGAGTGAGAACATCCATGGTGCCCTGGATGTTCTGAAATGTTTCTTTGTTTTTTTCTATGACGACGATATCATGATCTTTTGAGAGGTTTTTGGCTAAAAATACCCCTATATCCCCTGCTCCAAGAATTATTATCCTCATAAACAGTTTCCCCTAGCTACTAGGGCTGTTATTGTAATAACATTGTCATTAAAAATTTAAGTCCCACACTGAAGGCACTCCGTAAGATGAAAAAGAAGCATATTGGGGTATGGGAATGTTAAGTACCCTGCTCTTGAGGAGCTCTAGACCTGAGTCTTAAGCCGGCTATCAATATAACCCCAACACTAAGACATCCCAGAGACATCAGCTGAGCAACGGATATCCCGGGCACAAAGCTCGGAGTCGTCGTCCGTATAAACTCGACTAAAAACCTTTCTAACCCCATCAGAACAAGTGCCAAACCGAACAACTGGCCGTTTGGAGCCGGTCTTTTCCGTACGGCCCATAGGTATGCGAACACGGCTAAAAGCATAATTATTTCATAAATCTGAGTGGGATGTACCCGCAGAGTCGTTGGAGGCGAGCCCTGTGGAAAAGACATTGCCCAGGGGAGGCTGCTTCGAACTCCGTAATCATCACCCACGAGCAAACATCCTAACCTCCCTATTGCTGAGGACACAATAAACAGGGGCGAGACCACGTCGCAGACATGCAGGAAATTTTGCTTGGTAATCCACAAAACAGCCGTAATCAGCACCATAGCCCCAATGAAGCCCCCAAGCATTGTCAGTCCGGAGGCAAAATACCTCATCGGATTGGAGAGAAACTCGCTCATAGTAGCATTTTCCATTATAAACACGAGCTTTGCCCCCATAAGCCCGCCCAAAACACATGCCATAAGCACATAGTCCCTCAGCTCGTCTCTCAACCCTGTTCTCTTGAACTCCGGCCCGCTCAGTATATAAGAGACGATGAAGGCGGCTAGCAGCGTGGCCGAGTATGAAGAAACGCTTACACTTCCTATTTCAAACAGTACAGGATGCATTTTAAACTGGCTCTGACTTTAATGCTATGATTTAAAGGGTTAAATTAACACGGTTTGTATTTATCTGCAAATGATATGCTATATAATATCGTAGCTAATGGATGATGAGGATAAAATAGATCAATACTTCGGCGAACAGACCTATTTGGCAAGGATCTTCTATAGCCTTAGAAGGACCCTTTATTCTTTCCTTTCAAACGAATACACATTTTTCATCTTTGTTGCCGCAATAATAGGGTTCTTATCAGGACTCGCAAATTACGTGTTTGTGTTTTGTTACGAATCGCTTTACCAATTTATCGTTAACCCCTTATGGAGTTCGCCGTATATCGTTTTGCCGACAGTCTGCGGAGGTATAATCCTCGTTCTTCTATCTACCATTTTTCCACCCTCGCTTTTTTTCGGCTACGGGTTCCCAAAGTTTCTGGAACAAATAAACGTCAAGAGCGGAGCAATAAAACTCAAAGAGACTTTTGCTAAAACCTTAGGGTCTCTCATCACTCTGGGATTTGGCGGCTAGCCGGCCAGGAAGGCCCGATTGCCCAGCTTGGAGGTGGCATCGGAAGCGCGCTAAGCCAGAAATTGAGAGTGTCCAGGAACTACACACGGGTCTTCGTGGCATGTGGCGTGTCGGGGGCTATAGCCGCCACATTCAACGCTCCTATAGCCGCAGTGCTTTTTGCTGAAGAGATTGCCCTGATTAGAAACTTCAAGATCGGCAGTTTCCTGCCTATTGTCATAGCTTCAGCCGTAGGAACCATTACATCCCGAGCTTTGAGGGGGAATTCACCCCTGTTTACGGTACCCCCATACCAATTTACAAATTACCTCGAGCTTGTCTTCTACGCCGTATTCGGCCTTTTAATCGGCGTACTCTCTTTTTTGTTCATTAAGCTCTTTTACAGGGTCAATGATATTTTCTCGAATTTGAACCTGAGCCAGAGGCAAAAACCCATTCTCGGAGGCATTTTAGTGGGAGTTATTGCTTTAATCTTTCCTTACATACTTGGAAATGGGTACGAACACGCCGACCTTGCCCTGAAAGGCGAGCTGAGTGTGTTAATAATCCTTGGATTAATCATTCTAAAGCCGCTGGCAACCGCTATTACTTTAGGCTCGGGCTGGCCGGGAGGCGTTTTTGCGCCGTCCATTCTGATTGGCGCCAGTCTTGGGAGCGGTTTCGGATTGGTAGTCGGATATCTGTTATCGAGCGCAACACCTCTTGGAAGCGCGTATTCAACGGTTGGGATGGGCACTTTTTTAGCCGCTGTTACACAGGCACCACTTACATCGATATTTCTTATTTTCGAGATGACGGCTAATTATCAGGTTGTGATACCCATTATGATAAGCTCCGTGCTTGCAAGCGCGGTATCAAGGTTTCTGGCCGGAGGCTCGCTTGAGAGCATCGAGCTAAAGAGGATGGGCATAGACATCGAAGAAGGGCATGAAAGACAACTACTCCGCTCTATACGAGTCGAAGACGTGATGATACACGACATTGAGACAATTCCCGAGAACACGACACTCCGAAGTGTCATCGAGGACATTCCCAACAGCCGGCACACTACATTTCCCATCGTGGACGACATGGGTCTGCTCACAGGAATTATATCAATTCAGGATTTCAGGGAATGGATTTTCGAGGAGTCTTTAAAAGACATAGTGGTTGTAAAAGAGCTCGCTACTATGAATGTGATTACGGTGACCCCGGACGATACACTCGATGTGGTTTTAGACAAGTGGGGAAAGAAACCGGTAGAAATACTGCCTGTTATTGACTCAAGCTATCCTAGAAAAATGGTAGGCATTCTGTCCAGAAGAGACGTAATTGGCGCTTACAATAAAGCTTTATCCGAAAAATTCCTGGAAGAAAAGGACTAAGACACTTTCTTCTTAAAGTCCCATTCGCTGAGCATTCTTTCAATCTCGTATCCGCATGCCAGGCTTGCCGTGCGGGAGATGAGCTGGGCCGAAACCGGAAAATATTCTCTGCCCTCTGTGCTGTGAATACAGTCGATTGGGGTAAACTCCATGCCGCGTGCGTTCAGGTTGTCCATTTCCCCCTTGCCTTTGTTAAACCTCAAGAAAGCCCCGGCCAGAGTCTTTCGTTCCATCGTAGGAATGGGGCGCAAGGAATTCTATGAGCTGCTGCCATCCTTCGAAGCGGCGTACGAAAAGTCCTTACGTAAACGACAACGCGACACCGAGCGAAGCAGAGCGCCTGGTGGAGGTGCCAAGCCCTCCCTTAATGTCATCGAAGATCGTCTCATCTTTATCTTGATCTATTTTCGTATCTACCCAACTCAAATCCTGTACGGGTGGCTGTGGCAAAATAGCCAACCTTGGGCTTGTGAGTGGATTCACCGCCTGACTCCAGTTCTTCGAGAAGCCCTTGGTTATGAACTGCAGTTACCCGAACGTGCAGCAGCCACCACCGAAGATTTGCTCAAACGGTGTCCGGAGCTAGAATTTATCATTGACGGCACAGAGCGACCCATCGCTCGCCCGAGCACAGAACCCAGGCAACGAGACAATTACAGCGGAAAGAAAAAGCGCCATACCGTCAAGAACACGATAGTGACTAATCGCAAAAGCAAGCAGGTCATTTATCTTGGCACAACTGTTCCAGGTAAAACCCATGACAAACGCGCCGTAGATGAGGAACCAATCCCGTTTCCACCGGGGAGCGTAGTCTTCCAAGATCTAGGCTACCAAGGGTATGCCCCATCCGACGTGAGTGTTTTCATCCCAAAAAAGAAGCCACGAAACAAAGAACTCACTGACCTCGAAAAAATGGGCAATCGTGCGATATCGAGCGTACGCATCGGTGTCGAACACAGTATCGGTGGGATCAAAAATAGCAGAATAGTCCATGATGTGTATCGAAATAGAAAACATGGATTTGATGATTTGGTCATGGAGGTTGCTTGCGGCATTTACAATTACCGTGTTGATGCCCGAAGTCGCATAGCTGCCTAACAAAGAGGCTCGAAGAGCCAACAACGCTCGAAATATGGCTTATTCGCGATCACCTCTAATGTCCCTAGGCGTCATGACTTTCATTCAAGAGGTCTACCAGGCTTGTGGCTCTCGAGGAAACCTGGCGTGGAGCCGTGTGAACCACGTCTACCAAGAACTCGTTCAGGCGCCACGTATAGTGGTACATTGCGCGGCGGGGCCGTCGTTGCGGCTGCAATAGCGATCCTCTACCTCACGGGCTAGTGGTCGCTACGAGAGACCCTTGGAGATGCCCTGGCGGTGACCGAGATGGCGCTGTCACTGGTGGTCGTCATTCTGGTTGGTATCTACGCGATTCCTGCTGATGCGCAGATGCAGATCGCTGGTTTCCTGATCCAGTTGCATGTGGTCCTCGTGCTTGCGTATGCCGCGGTCTGCGGGTTGGCGTATCTGTATGG
>JADFKM010000031.1 GCA_022564935.1 Candidatus Dadabacteria bacterium | reverse complement strand
CAAACAGGACTCAATGACAACGTGGACAGGTTTATCACAATCCCCCCCGCAAGCAGTTTGATAAGTCCGATATTGGCCGTCGTCCCGCTCCAGCTACTCGCCTACCACATAGCCGCATTCAAGGGCACTGACATCGACCAGCCCAGGAATCTCGCCAAGGTCGTAACGGTTGAGTAAGCGCTTTCAGGTGCTTTCATGAAAACTGATCGAATTATGAAATCAATATCTTTCTCCCTAATCAAATACCATTTAAAATACGGTTAATCCACTTAGCAAAGAATCGTTACAGCCATTCTTGATGACTTTTTACATCCTGCTGGTCGCAGCAATTTCTATTTGGTACGGAGGTCTTACCGATAATGAATGTTCTTGTGGTAGGCAGCGGTGGCAGAGAGCACGCCCTATGCTGGAAAATCAAGCAGAGCCCGCTCGTTCGAAAGCTGATTTGCGCCCCCGGTAATGCGGGGATTTTGAAGGTCGCAACGTGCGTTGATGTAAAGGCAAATGATATCGAATCGCTAATTAGACTTGCGAGAGCTGAGGAGATAGACCTTACGGTGGTCGGCCCCGAAGCGCCGCTGTCACTCGGCATAGCGGACAAATTCGAAGAGGCTAAGCTGAGAGTATTCGGCCCTTCGCATGCGGCTTCAAAAATCGAGAGCAGCAAGGTATTTGCTAAGAACCTGTTCAAGAAATACGACATTCCCACCGCCTTCTACGCCACATTTGACGACTATAAAGAAGCTCTCAAGTGGGTAGAGGAAGTAAAGCCCCCTCTAGTTGTGAAGGTCGACGGACTGGCCGAAGGAAAAGGGGTGTTTATATGCAAAGACGTAGACACCGCCGCTGACACACTTGACTCCATATTAAACGGCAAGATGTTCGGAGATGCGGGAGAGAGAGTGGTCATCGAAGATTACCTGGAAGGGGAGGAGGCGTCGTTTTTTGCCTTTTCGGACGGCGATAATTTGCTGCCTCTCGCATCCTCTCAGGATCACAAGCAGCTTCTTGACGGCGACGAGGGTCCGAACACCGGGGGTATGGGAGCGTATTCCCCGGCCCCGCTCGTGACCCCGGAGTTATATAAAACGATAATGGACGAGGTAATGCTACCCACGGTAAAGGCGTTGAAAGCCGAAGGGATGTCGTACAAGGGGATACTGTATGCGGGACTGATGATATCGGGCGACGATGTGAAGGTGCTCGAGTTCAACTGCAGGTTCGGAGACCCCGAGGCCCAGCCCCTTCTTATGAGGATGAACTCCGACATCGTCCCTATACTCAATGCCGTCGTGGACGGGGACCTTTCAGGATGCGACATACAGTGGCGCGAAGAGTCGGCGGTATGCGTTGTAATGGCATCAAAGGGCTATCCGGGCGATTATAAAAAAGGGGTCGAAATCCCCGGCATCAACAATGCCGAGGGAATTGACAACGTGGCGGTGTTCCACGCTGGAACCGCGCTCAAACACAACAAAATCGTCACTAGCGGCGGCAGAGTGCTTGGGGTCACAGCCCTGGGCAGAACCATCCCAGAATCGATTCAGCTCGCATACAGTGCGGTTAAAGCCATAGACAGTGATACCCTTCATTACAGAACCGATATAGGCAGCAAGGCCCTTAAGTATATTAAGACTTAGGAGTTATGCAGGGGTTTCCGTGTAAGTAAAACGACCCGGTATATGTAGCCCGAAGCAGGTATCATATAAAACATTAAAACAGTTCCGCATTACTCGGCATAAAAATCCGCTTCTTGAAAGTCCTTTGTTCCCGGTATGATAAGGCGGAAATCCCTGGCTTCGTCAATCTCTACCAATGCGTTCTCAATGATGAAGTCAAGGGCGTGTCCCCCTTTTTGTCTGTCATCGGTTATGAAATGGAAGTGGTATCCGGGCTGATTGATATTGTTCATGAAAGCGGGCATGCGGAAACCGACCAGGGTGCCCTTTACGTCGGCAAAATTAATAATCGACTGATCTTTAATCACTTTTTCGATCGGAGGGTAGGGTTTTTTAAGCCTTGGGACGCTCCTTGCTTTTATGCTCTTGAACGTGCCGTGCACTTTAATTGCGTATATCTTGTTCTTTGTTTTGAGCCAGCTGTCAAGACGGGTTTTGAACTCCTTATAATCAAGACTATCTCGAATTTCCAGCACCATGTCGGGCTTAAAATGCTTCACGGTGACAAACGGGGTCTTACGAGAGGGGTCTACGGCATTAGCGTTGCCGTAGTAATCGACCCTGTAGAAAATTCCCTCGACAGCCACCATCTCTCCGTCAAGGGCGTTGAAAGTGCCCAGTCCGAAATCGCCGTGCTTCATGACCTCCTCATACGAGAAATCGCCGTCGTAAACCCCTTTGAAAAGCGCCTGAAGCGTTGATACCTGAAACACCGAATCGCCTGATATGGTTTCTCTGGGCACAACCGGGGAGCAAAATACTAACGTAACAAGTAAAACTCCGGTCATCAGAGTCCAACTCACTGCCCTGTAAATCATCCGTTCTCCTTCCGGGGAATGGGAGTAAAATTAAATCCTTTCCCGTTTTTACCGGAATTCTGCATCAGAACCTGGTGAGCACAGAATCAGCGGCCAGGATTGCAAGATCCCACGTCCGTAACGGGAAAACGCCGAGGAAAAGCGTCACAATTGTAAGCGCAGTCAAAGCTATTGCAGGCACCGGTTTGAAACGCTCGGAAAACTCGCCCTTTTCATCCTTCATATACACAAACACAATCACTCTCAAGTAGTAGTAGGCCGAAATCACAGTGTTGATTACGGCTATCGCAACAAGCCCGTAATACCCCGCGGTAACGCCTGCGAGAAACACCCTGAACTTGGCGAAAAACCCTATAGTGGGGGGGAGGCCTGTAAGGGAGAGCATAAAAACGCCGAGCGCCAAAGCTACAAGGGGCTTGCTGCGCCAAAGCCCGGAAAGGTCTTCAAACGTTTCACACTCTCTTCCTTCTTTTGACAGATACGCAAGGACTCCAAACGCGCCGAGGTTCATGAATGTGTAGGCGAAAAGGTAATACAGAACGCTGCTTATGCCAAGCTCCTTCTCGCCGTACGCCGCCACAACGCCTATAAGCACATATCCGGCGTGGGCTATGCTCGAGTAGGCAAGCATTCTCTTGACGCTCTTCTGCGCTATCGCACTCAGGTTCCCCACGGTCATTGTGAGAATAGATACAATCCAGAGCACATATGTCCAGTCGGCTTCGATATGTGAAAACGCCTCGAACAGCACCCGAATTAAAAGGGCGAATGCGGCCGCTTTAACTCCCACGGACATGAACCCTGTAACGGTGACGGGCGCGCCCTCGTACACGTCCGGCACCCACTGATGGAGGGGGAAAGCCCCTATTTTGAATATGAACCCGGCTAGGATAAACGCCACCCCCACGGCATAGAGGGGGTTTGACGAATCGAAGCCTGAAGCTATCTGGTCGAGGTGAATGGAGCCGGAAGCGCCGTAAATCAGGGCTATTCCGTACAAAAGGACTGCCGAGGAAAAACCTCCGACAATCAGGTATTTAATGCCGGCCTCAATAGAGCGAACGGAGTTTCTGTTAAACCCACTCAATATATATACAGATATCGACATTATCTCAAACCCAAGGAAAAGAGACATAAATTCCTTGGCGGAAGCCAGAATCATCATTCCGGACGTGGAAAATAGAATAAGCGCGTAGTACTCTCCGGCTCTCAACTTCATCAAAGGCAGAAAGTTCTTGGACAGGGTAATGGCTCCGAAAGCTCCCAAGAGGAATATCATGTTGAAATAAGCCGAATATCCATCCAGAGACAGGGCTCCTGAAAACGCCGTATTTTGAACGGTAAAACGGGTGATATTAAGATAAAACCCGACCCCAATTCCTACAATCGCCATCCAGAACAGCCCTTCTCCGGCGCCATCTTTAAGCAACGGAACTGCTATAACGATCAACATACCGACTGCGATAAGGCACAGCTCGGGGCCTATAAGATAGGTGCTTCTTAGAAGCTCGTCTAATTCCATTAATGAGGATCTCCTTAAGGAGCAGCGGGGTATTACTACGAGGAACTTAAAAGGCGCTAAGTAGTATGTTTGAGCCTACGGGTGTTGTCAAGGCGGATCCGGCACGGGGATTAAACGCTCCAAGGCCTGTTTCTTTACCGTAATTACCGGCACGTTCCTTACCAAACCAAAGGAATAGAAAACTAAAACCCCGTCATGTATAATCGAGTCAGCCATGGATATAGCCCTCCTAAAGAAACTGTGCGACGCCCCGGGGCTTCCCGGCGCAGAAGACCGCGTTAAGGAAATCGTCATAGAAGAGCTCGGCAAATTCACCGATGATATAATCGATGACTACATAGGCAACGTCATCGCCCATATCGGGGGCCGAGGCCCAAAGCTCGTGCTCGACGGTCACATGGACGAAGTGGGCTTTATGGTCAAGCATATCGACAAAGATGGCTTTGTGTACGTGATTCCGCTTGGCGGGATCGACCAGAGGGTTTTTTACGGCCAGAGGCTGGTCGTGTGGGGGAAGAAGCCCCTCGTAGGCGTGGTCGGAGCTAAACCACCCCATATCAACAAAGGCGGCTCGAACGAGGCTCCTGCTGTAGAGGATTGCACCATCGACTTCGGACTCGAAGCCGAAAAGGTCACTCAAAACGTTCGCATAGGCGACGTTTGCACCTACTGCACGGAGCTTACCGAAACCCAGGACGCCGTGATATCCAAGGCAATCGACAACAGGGTGGCGCTTTTCGTGATACTCGAAGCCCTCGCTAAGAAACCAAAATTGAGCTGCGACCTATATGTTACGGCTACGGTTCAAGAGGAGGTAGGACTCAGGGGAGCAAGGACTATCAACCCTGTGGTAGAGCCCGAGTTCTCCATTGTGCTCGAAGGTACGGTGTCGAACAACCTTCCGGGTGTGCCGGAAAGTAAACAGATGGCTAGAACGCTACAGGGGCCCGAGATAAGGCTCTCGGACAAATACATAGTCACAAACAGAGCCCTCAGCTTTTTCATTCACGACCTCGCCAAAAAGCACAACTTGCCCTCGCAGCTTATCGTAAAGAGTTCAGGGGGCACCAATGCGTCTGCGCTGCAGGTCACGGGGAAAGGAACAAGGTCTACAGTAATATCCGTGCCGGTTCGATACCTGCACAGCCCCAGCTCCATTGCCTTTAAACAGGACATTCAAAACACCATAGAGCTTATAGCGCACACTCTAGAAGACATAAAAGATTTTGACCCGAAACAGATAAGATAAATTGCGCCGCATCTACCACACTCACCCTCGGGAGCAAAGTCGGCACATTCTCTTACATACCCGCACTTAAGACACTCCTTTTCAGCCCCGAAATCTTCCCCTTCTCCTGATGACATTATCCTCAGCGCCTATCTAAGTCCAAGCTCCTCACGCAATGATATATCCTTCACTTTGTTCTTGGTCCAGTAATCGGTGTACAGCGAGTGTGTCATTACGGCCTTAGTAGTCAATATTTTGACGTTCTTTGCGAAGCCGCTTGGGGTCGTCTCTTCCCACGCCACAATCCTGTAGGGAAAACTGTTCTCAAACTTAATCACCATCCTTCGTTCAATATTTTTATATTCTATTGAATACACGCTCAATTCGTTTCCGGACAAAGATGGGTCGGTAACCGTTTTCAGCGACGCTTTTGCTTTTTCAACCTTTAGGGGGACGTGCCGGAACCGTACAAACTGGCTTCCCGGAACAATGTCTATCATGCCTACAGGGAGCGAATCCGGTTTCAAACGTATGAGTGTCCATATCTCGTCTTCAAGCATGGCGGCGCGGATAGAGTAATCCTGATCGGATTCCCTCTGGAAATAGGAGCGGATCTCGACATTATACTTGCCGTTTCGCAGGTTCAATTGCCCGAACGTGTGACCGCACCATTCCTGGCTCGTGGTCGTTGTTTTGAAAGTGCGGGGATATTTGATGGTGTCTACAGGAGTAAAAACCGAAGTCATAACCGAATAGGGATAAATTCCCGTGTTGAACTTGCGCGTAAAGTTCAACTTCATCACACTCACGGCATTCGCGCGGTCGCCGAACTCATGCTTAACCTGCTTATCCACGAGGAAATCTTCGGTCACAAAGATCAGCACTGCATCACCTTTGTGCATCTCCCCGTATCTTGACTGATGCAGCTCATAGCGCGTGATCTCGGCCTTGCCACGGTACCAGTAATCTTTGAACTGCTGTGTACCCTGAAGTTGCTCTCCTCCCCCGGCATATGGGGGAAAAAGCAGTGACGCTGCAAACATAATTGGAAATATAAGTAACCTAAAACAATTTTTCGTTTTGATCCTAACGGGAAATAACATATAATCCTCCTTAGAAAGCTCACTCGCATCGCTTTGGGATTTTAATTATTAGATGATCAATGCATAAAAAGTATAACAGTATGTTCTTCAAAGCCTATTCAACAATCGTTCATATTGATGCTAATATACGCTGCTTGATATATGAAATGGAATAAGGTTTACCAAAAAACCATTACACCATTCTAATTAGGAGTAATAGGGTGTAATAATATACTGCTCCCCTTTAAGGACAAGCAATTGCTAAGATAGTATCCTTAGGCTAGAAAGCATTAAGGAGCAAGGTAATGGCCGATTTTAAAAAACACGGCTTCTGTAGCTGTATAATTAAACCCTATAAAATCCAGGAGCTCAGCATGATTCTTCATAATGTTATCACGAGTTCTCCCAAGAAATAACTCCGGATTAAAGATTCGGGCACATTCTTAAAAAATCCTCCGATATTTGCTCTATATCAGGCTTACGGCTGTTCGGGAGGGAAATTATCAACCTCGAGCTCAAAAGTACCGCTTACTTCATTGACAAATACCGTGTAAATGCCCGCTTCAAGATTTAACACGTCAAGAGGTACAGTCTCCTCAAAAGTCACAATGGCAAGCGTGCATACCGCCTCTGTATCGCGTACAGTCGTAATGGTTACTTCGAACAGGTTCTCGACCCTTTCCTGAACTATTTCGTCAATTTTCGTACACCCGTCCGGCAGAAACCCCTGCGCAATAACATTCACCTGTACGGGAAAGGATTCCAGTATGATAATGTCAATCTTTTCCACTTGAGCCGTACTGATGGAGATTTGAGTGGGTGACTGACCATCAGATGTGCATGAATAGAGGTGGAATATGAAAACTATGGCCAGTAACGCTAAAGCATTAAACGAATAATTATCTCTCATAAAGTGAAGATCTTTGCGGCTTATCAATAACAACCCAAGTCCAAAACCTCACCTTCCTGACACAAAATAACAGTTCGGATTACAAATATTATCAGTCCTTTTCAATGGAAGTCAATACCGATTCAGCACTTGAAACAGGGCGTGAAAAACTTTTGGCGTGAAGCTATAGAAAACACCTATTCCCTTGATTTCGATTTGCTTCGCATATGAGTCGATTAATAATACAAACGTTTGTCCATAGAACCATACCTTAGCAAATAAACTCGAAAGAACGATTTAACTCCTCACTGAAAAGATTTATAATATTATTTATAGAATATAAAACATGGAGCGCATTTAAATGAAAAAGGCAGTGATAAGGGCACTGGCCGTCCTGGGCGGTCTATATCTTCTTATAGCGATACTGGTGTTTGGGTATGGTTTCATAGCTGGCGTGCTAAAGTCTCGCATCAAACCGAATACGGTGCTTGAAGCAGACTTCGAAAGCGGCCTTGTAGCTTACATATCAGGAGGCGCTGTTGAGAGTCTGTTCGGCAAAAAGCAAACTGGAGTATTGGATGTGGTAGAGGCGCTTGAGAGGGCACAGGATGACGAGCGTGTGTGGGGGCTTGTGGCAAGGGTAGGGGAGAGTAATCTGGGCCTAGCGCAAATCCAGGAGCTTCGCGAAGCTGTGCTCAGGTTCCGCAGCCGGGGCAAAAAGGCCATTGCATGGGCCGAGACATTCGGGGAGTTTAGCTCGGGAAACGGCTCGTACTATCTGGCGACGGCATTTGATGAGATATACCTTCAACCCAGCGGAGACCTTGGACTTACCGGACTTATGTACGAGACCCCGTTCATATCCGGCGCTCTCAATAAGCTTAAAATAACCCCCCGTTTCGACCACAGGCATGAATACAAGAACTTTAAAAACTTCTTTACGAATAAGAAATTTACCCCCGAGCACAAAGAAGCACTTGAGGCTGTAATGAAATCTCAGTTCTCACAAATTGTAAGTGGTATCTCAGAGAAGCTCGGCAAAGACACCAAAGTTGTAAAACAGATCATCAACAACGGTCCCTACCGTTCCGATGCGGCTTTAGAACTGGGTCTTGTCAACGGCCTGGCTTACAGAGACGAGGTGTACGATATGGTGAGGACTGCCACTTCCGCGGATACCCATTTCCTCTATCTCCAAACCTACTTAAAAAGGGTGGGGAGCCCCTGGTCCGATGGTGAAACGATCGCTCTTATCTACGGTGTCGGAAGCGTGAGCCGGGGGAAGAGCGGATTCAACCCGCTTTTCGGCTCAAGAACTATGGGCTCCGACACCATAACGGCAGCTTTCCGGTCGGCGAGAGAAGACGACGATGTAAAGGCGATTATATTCAGGGTAGACACCCCGGGAGGCTCCGCCGTGGCCTCCGACTCAATCTGGCGCGAGACGGAACGGGCAAAGAAAATGGGTAAGCCCGTTATCGTATCCATGGGTAACGTTGCCGGCTCCGGCGGATACTGGGTCTCTATGAACGCCGACAAAATAGTTGCGCACCCGGGAACTATAACAGGCTCGATCGGAGTTCTCGGCGGCAAGATGCTTATGCGCGAGTTTTGGGAAAGGCTCGGCGTCACGTGGGACGAGGTTCATTCCAGCACCAACTCTACAATGTGGTCTTCAAATACCGACTTCTCCAAATTGGAGTGGGCCAAATTCCAGAGCTGGCTCGACGGGATATACGATGAGTTTACGACTAAAGTAGCCGAGGGTAGGGGGCTATCTAAGGAAAAAGTGCTGGAGATAGCCAAGGGGAGAATATGGTCGGGCGAAGACGCCAAGCTCAATGGCCTCGTGGATGAGCTCGGGGGTTTAAGCAAGGCCATTGAGCTTGCAAAGCGATCATCAGGGATTCCTGCTGATCAGAGCATAAGATTGAAGCTCTTCCCGAAGAGAAGGACCCTTACCGAGTCACTCGTCCAGAGATTCCTGGGCGGAGAGGAGGAAAGCAGCGAGCCGGAAACGCAGCTTGGTATTATAAAAGCGCTAGCTCCTCTCAGGGACGCTGCGCTGAAGCTTGGCCTAACCCGGGAGCAGGGAGTTCTGGTTGTGCCGGACTATGCCACGGGGTGCTGCTTTTGATGTGATGGGTGATAACGCCACAGAAGGGTATTAAGAGCCTGGAAAATGACCGTTAACTTACGAGTTCTACTTCACAACGAGTTTTGTGCCGTCTTTGCTAAGTGTAAGTCCGTCTTTGCTCTTCTCGTACCACTCAATCCAGGACTGCGAAGTGTCAAAGTTTTCATCTACAATTCTTGGAAGCTGAGACAATATCTCCTTTTCCTTTTTTCCCGAGGAAAAATCGAGAACCCTCATGTGTCCCTCGAGGGCCATGATATATCCCTTTTCCCTTACACCCCTATCGTTAAGTTCCGATTTAGGGACTCGCAATTTTTCATATACGCTGTGGGTTGCGAGATTAGGCCACCAGCCGTTTACGTACACCTCGCCGAACTTTATCCCCTTAAGCAAGCCCAGCCCCTCAAGATGCCAATATTTTTCCGCGCTCATAGTAACCTGTAGATGTAATTCCTGTACGGGCTCCTTCATTTTCTTCTTACGTTTATCCACCAGTAGCCTGAGCTCTTTCTCGGAGAACCTGAGATAGTCCTGGTTCTCAAGCCACCAATCAAGTGCTTCAGTCCCTGAAGAAAAATGCATTCCCAATAACAGCTTGATTCTCGGTTTTGTAAACTTCTCAAATTCATCGGCATAGTAATACAGATTGTGAACCATCAGATCCAATCCCCGTTTATACCCAATCAAAATGTTTTGCGTATCATTTATTTCACTCAGCAGGGCCTTGCTGCATCTTTTAGACTTGCGGCTGAGGGACCATATCTTCATATCCCCCATGTCCCTTTCAATGAGAGCCTCGCTGAATGTCCTGATAAACCAGTACTGATCCCCGCTCTGGTAAACGCACTCATCAGACTGTGCAGAGGCGCCCCGAGCGCCAAATACCAGAACAAATACCCCCAGGGCGAGTAAAACCATATTAGAATATCTGCCTATGCTAATGCCCATAGTATTTAACTCGCCAAATTTATCAAACTGTAGGGAAGTATGAAGGTACTACCTTACTGCACGCTGATATCAATTATGTCGTATCCGCTCAGCTTGAAGCTGATTGTATCTCCCTGCTCAACGTCTTTGAGAAGGCTCGGCCTATTAACCCTGTAGCTCCTCTCAGTTCCATCCTCATCGACAACGATCTGTGAGCCGGATATAGACACAACTACCCCAGTCGTGGTGTAAAGGTCAGACCATTCCGACTCAGAGCGTCCGGTGTTGTCCCGCTTAATCACCTCTCTAACTTTGGCCGGAGCCCCGATTAGGGCCTTTCCGACCTTAGTGGTTTCTTCCTGTGCCTCCTTGACCTTTCCCTCGAATGCAACCTTATAGACAATGCCAACAATGATTAATATAGCCGCCAAAAAGATTATTTGTTTCATGCCATATCCCCCCAGTCGATTAGTCTAAAATCAGACACTTAGGAATTTGTCAAAATTGTTTGCCTGCCTGTCCCTTCAGGTATAAGAAACTCATATTAAATTCTATCCCGGAATTTCAAAAAGGCAACGGCACGGTGATTCTAGGTACAATTCTAGGGGTTATTCTGGGGGTGATTTGATTCCGCAACGAGGCAGTGGAATCGCCGGAGATTATATACATTTGATTTCCAGTCCTATTGCACATAAAATTACCGCGTGGGGGGGTGGTAGCATGCCTCGCAGTCAAAAGAAGAAGAACAAATCACAATTTTTCGACACCGAAGTGATCGGGGTAATCTCCGAGTGGATGTGGGCCCTTATAATCTTCACCGCTCTTATCGTGTGTATGGCCGCGCTTTTCGGCTAGCCAACCGTCGCTTTCCCGAAACAATTCCCGGAAATTCCTCAAGTCACCCTTAATCTTCTGAGCGTATTGATATCTTCGCCCACCCGCTCGGGAGTGGTCTCAACTATGACGTCAATTCCGCCTAGGCGCGGGGTCCTCAAAAGCCCCCTGAATGCGTCCAGACCTATCATGCCCTTACCAATGTGCTCGTGCCTGTCCTTCCTTTCCCCAAGGCCCACCTTAGAGTCGTTGGCGTGAATGAGCCTCAAGCGCTCTATACCGACAATGGAATCAAACTCATCCAAAACCTTTTCGAGTTTCTTAGGGTTACGCATGTCGTAGCCCGAAGCAAAGAGATGGGCCGTATCGAGGCAAACACCAAGCTCCGGACTTTTAACACCCTCGATGATTTCGGCTAGCTCCTCAAACCTGTGACCGATTACTTTGCCCTGTCCGGCGGTGTTCTCGACAAGCAGTTTTGATGACCACGCCTCCCTGCCGTCATACACGCTACGCAATCCATCAACCACCCTACGTATACCTTCCTTAACATCAAGATTCCCCGCGCTTCCGGGGTGTAGCACGACGTATTTGGCTCGAATAGCGTCCGCCCTGTCCAGCTCTTCTGCGACCAGTAACAGGGATGAAGCGTATATATCGCTATCTACCGAGGCCAGGTTCAGGTAGTAAGGAATGTGGATGTAGTAGTCGGCCATCCCGTATTTACCGCATTCACTCCAGAAGCGCTTGACGGTTTGCGGCTCGAGTTCAGGCGCCTTCCCACCCCTGGGCGAGCGTGTGAAAATCTGAAAGCACTCGCAGCCGCACTCCTTAGCCCTTTTCGGAGCCTTGTCTATACCGCCAGCAATTGATACGTGTGCACCGATTTTCATTATACGAGCGTTTTAACTCACAGGATGTATGTGTGCCTATCCCCTATAGCGAAAACCTATTATAAAGGCGATTATTATAGTTGGCAATAATTCGATTTTTATGAGGAAGTAATTGAAATATATTCGGTGTGATCTGGTGTGCAAAAAAAAAGGGTAGATGATACGGCTTCAGCCAAGTATGGGTAAACCCTAACTCAACCACATCACCTACCCCTGCATGAGGTATGAAGCAATACCTTTATATTCTCAGTTTTTTCTCAGCCACTTCTCAACCCATTCCTTCGTTCCTTCGGCAAGCTCTCTTGAAGAAGTATGCGTTATGTACTTGTCGTCTAGGTAAATTCCCCAGTAAGTAATGGGCTGCTCATTATCAAAACCAGAAATATTTCCATTTAAAGGAAATGGGACAGGCGAACTCGAGCCTACCGTGAACGGCTGAATAGTAATTTCAATCACTCTTTCACCTCCAGAATGATTATCGTTGTATACGTTCATGATCAATTTCCTCTGTACAGCATAATTGCAATTAGCATGCCATAATATAACGTAAGCGCTTTTAATATGTTTTCAAGTATTTAGATTGTCACCAATGAATAAAGTTTCCAAATACTTTGCGATCTCCTTGTACCCGAAGTATGATCATACGCAGTTAATCAAGAAGAGGAGCTGCGTTTTGAAGGGTAATACTCTTTATCTGTAGGATATTAGCGGAGTTGTAATATCCTGTGTCCTTAATGACAAAGGGCTGGATGAACTAACATCACCTCAGTTGAAGAGGAGTTATAAAACGGCTCTATATTGCCTTATTAAACCGGCATTTCAGGACTTTCCACCGCTTACAAGGGGAAAAAACGATAGTTCATCCCCGTCTTCGAGCCAGTAGTATCCGTCCGCGTACTCAGCGCGTTCACTGCAAAAAGCACCTTTATGCCTTCATTGGTGGGAAGTTCATTTCGTACAATGTTCCATAAATTGTCAACTGTAGTACCCACTGGAAGCTCCATCGTCATTTGATCATACCCAAGGGCTTCTCTTAAATAAGCAAAGGCCCTGATTTATACAACGATGTTTTGCTTAGCGCTCACGCGGGTCATCGATTTTTAATGTCAGCCGACATATGCGAATTACTAAATTAAGTGTCGTAAATTTATACAATCAGCTGGCCTTATACATTGAGGATGGATCGATAACAATGAACCCGGGGCTCTTGAGTGCTTCGCACAATCCAATGCCTCAATTACACGCTAACGTTGAACGGAGCGTAGATTTGTGCTATTTTGCTCTTATAACACCCAGCGACATTTGTGGCCGATGGTAAAATCCAGGGAAGAAAAACATCAGAACATAGCCTGGTCGAAAGTGATTGACGGCATCAAGAGCCGTGACGTAATAGAGCTCATCGAATCCCTCGAAGGAACTAAGCTAACCCTCGACAGGCTCTACTACTATGAGCGCACAGGGCTTATAGTGCCTAGTATCAAGAAATCCACCGGCAAAGGCACTCACAGGCTCTACTCGGTGGAGGACGTAATAGCGCTCAGGTGGCTTGTTTCATTACAGAAAAGGGGGTTTTCCGTGCAGCGTTACCGCGAGGTCATCGAGTACCTGAAAAAAAAGATTCCGGAAATATTGCAAAAACCTCAAAACTGGGTGCTCATCACAGATTCCGACTCTGTAAGGTTTTTCGACAAGCTTAGCTCCAAAGCGCTCGACGTTATCGACGGCTCGGGTCAGTACCTGCTTGTGTTTCCGGTGGGAAAAGAGTTCAAGGACAGCGAGCAAAAGATAAAAAAACAGATGATGAGCCCTTCCTGACCCTTTGGTTTAATTCGTAAAGAAGCTGTAAGGACATTGCCCGACCCTACCGGTTAAATCTCGATTTTTATCGTATCTCCCTCCACCTCGACCCTGTAGGTACTAACACCCTTTGGGGCAGGGGACGAAACCACATCTCCGCTCTTAACATTGAACTCGGCACCGTGCCAGGGACATGTAACCACATCTCCATCTATATCTCCTTGAGATAGTGGGCCGCCTCTGTGGGTGCAGGTGTTGTCAATGGCGAAGAACTCGCCGTCGAGGTTGAAGATGGCGATGCTCTTATCCTCGACCTCTACCATAATGCCATCGCCGGTCTCAATGTCCCCGGTCTTTGCAACTTCAATCAATTTTCCCATTTCAATGAGTCTCCCTTGCGTGAGTTGAATGAAACTTCCGCTCTATTGATTTATATTACCAGGGTGGAAATGCAAATGTCATTTCAAAGTTTTACCAGTATAAAAGGGCTTCTCGATTATAAAAACTCCATCCAGATGAGCGAACGTTTATGTTTTCTGGCCCGTCTCATGTGTTACAATTATATCCCCGTGAGCGAACTGGGCAGTCTCCGAAAAGCTCATCATAAAGATGAGACCGTCATATTTAAGGCAGCAACTACTGATGAAATCCCCCCCGGCGGCAGGAAGGTTGTCACCGCAGGCTTAAGAGAGATCGTAATATTCAACCTGGAAGGACAATACTATGCGCTCTGCAACCTCTGTCCCCACGGGGGATTCCGTTTTTCGAACGGCCCCCTCGATGGGGAGGGTGTTATCTGTCCGGGCCATTTTTGGAAATTCAACGTGAAGACGGGTGAGTGCATGAGCCTTGATTTCCAGTCGGCAGAGACCTACAGGGTTATTGTCGACGGGGACGATATTTTTATAGAGATCCATCCTTAAGGGGATATAGACATGTCGGATACGATCGAGCCGAAAGAAATTATGAAAACGGCAAGGGGTTTCATGCTGTCAAAGACACTGCTCATGGCCAATGAATTAGGTGTGTTCGAAGCGCTGGGCAGGGGGAGCGAATCCGCCGCTGTCGTCGCCGATAAAATATTATTAAGTGAAAAAGGCATCGAGAGACTCCTCAACGCCCTCTGCAGCATAGGGATGTTGACAAAGGAGGGAGACGTGTACTCCCTGCCCGAAAGCCTGCGCGAATATCTCCTTAGAGACGGTGACGCGTCGCTTAACAACTACCTTAATCTCTACGCCCATTTCTGGAATGTCTGGTCGGATATGAAAACGGTCATAAGGGATGGCGAGCCGGCAAAATCTATGATGGAGCTCCTCAGTAAGGACGAGGACACAAAAGAGATGTTCATCACGGCGATGGCCGACAGATCGAGGGAGGCCACCAGGCTCATCCCACAGGTAGTAGACATCTCCGCTAAAAAGAACATGATCGACGTCGGCTGCGGCCCCGGAACATACAGCTTCGAATGGATGAAGACATACCCGGGCCTCAAGGCTACGCTGCTTGACATCGAGCCTGCGCTTGAGGTGGCTAAAAGGTACAAGCAGGTATACGGCATAGGTAATGAGGCTACCTTTATGCCTGGAGATTTCCGAGACACCGATTTGGGAAACGAATCATACGACCTGGCGCTTGTGGCCAACTTATTGCAGATGTACGGCGCCGATGACAACATCAAACTCCTGAGCAAGGTCTACAACGCACTTACCACCGGCGGAATGGTCATAATCCACGGCTACACACTCGACGACAGCGAAACCGAACCACTCGGCTCAGCATTGCAGCCGTCACCCCCGAAGGTAATGCCTACAAGTTGAGCGAGAAGATGGAGTGGCTCGAGAGGGTAGGGTTCAAAAACATCAAAACAGCCGAGATAGACGCCATACCACCCACAATCATATGGGCAGAGAAGTAGGTCTCAAAGCCTCGAAAAAGTTGGAGGCAATCGCCTTGCACTCTTTCACCAATAGGTGCTTATGTCAAAGCGCCTAATATTAACAAACCGGCTTCGGTGACGGTGACGGTGAAGGGCTCGAGGGTGGAGGAGGCGCGCATGCAGGATCCCTTTTACAATCAGGGTCATGGCAATCAATGAACTTATCGCAATCATCATCTATAAAGTTATTACAGATTTCAGGCTCTGGAACGCATACCGGTGGTGTTGCTGTCGGCGTTGTTGTTGGTGACGGTGACGGGCTCGGGGATTCTTCAGGGCATTCAAATAGGCAGCAGAAAAGAACGCATGTAAAACCATCTTCATCCAAAAAGGAATCCGTGCATTCGAGATCTTCTTCTAATTGCATACAATCAGCTACATCTTCAAACTCAACAATTCTCACCAAATTACACTCTCCTTCTTCACACTCTCCTTCGCCGCCGTCGTTGTCACCGTCAACAAACCAATCATGACAACCAAGCGTGTATAAAGTAATAACCACAAGCATACATAACACCGCCGTTATTGCAACGCTTCGTATTAGTTTAAAGTTTCCTATTACATACTCCTTTGTCCACGCCTTATTTATTCGGTAACTATCCCTTTATGACATTATCTCAAAACTAAAAGATAATGTCAAGTGGATATTTTTACCTATTGGTAATTGTTCACTTTGGAATTAAGAATTAGGTAACTTATCGTATTTATAAGGTTAATTCATTAATGAGTAAAGTGATGAGCAGAAAATGTATTGGTTACTGTGGAAAAATTAGGTGTGGTTACTTATAAGCGATACCCGCCTCTCCCCATCCTAGCACCATCAACCCACACCCCCTCATTTTCGTCCACAGCCACCCTGCCTTTGGCGATCAGCTCGTGCACGGCGTAGGGATAAATCACCCACTCCGCCTCACTGCGAATCTTCTCAGCCATCTGAGTCGTGTCTTCCTCGGCAAACCCCGCAAGCGAGACGGGCTTGGACTGCACGAGGGCAGGGCCGAAGCGTATGTCATATCGCCCGAAGAAAACAGTGGCGCGTATGGAGTCTTCCCCCTTACGAAGCGCCTGCACGGAGGCGTCCACACCCCTTACCAGATAATCTTTCGTAGTGTCGCCCGGGTAGAGGTTGACGATACGGTTGCTGTATTGACGGTGGATTTGTTCTCCGAGCCTGCGCCTGTATCCCGCAAGGACTATCAAATCAGGGGTGCAGACACCCTCGATCAATGAAAACGCCGCCGCATCGTAGTAGTCCCGCGCTTGCTCGTCGTCGGGGCTTTTACCCAGCAGCCCGAAGAACCTCTTGGAGCTGATGCTCACGACGGGGATTCCCCACTGCACCGCTTTCACCGCCCCCTCACAGCCTGGGACGTTCGAGAACACGCAGTCGATTCGCCCGTAATGCTCCTCGCCCTTTTTCTCAATCCTCCGCTGCTCCTCCACGATTGCCGTCATGTTGGTGCCCGAGCCGGAAACCAGCACGGCTACGCTCATGGGGCCGTCTCCGGGCGTGTATACAGGCTCTGATGCTTTGATAAGCTCTCCTCCAATTTGCCGAAACGGGTATTTACCTGGTATTTTCTTTGAAAGTATATCGTTTCAATTCCAATGAGCAATTTTAGTAAAAGAGTTCTGAGCGCTATCTTCGTAGTGCCCTTTGTATACCTCATCATCTATGTAGGGGGGGCTGCGTACCTAATTTTGACCCTCGCCCTGATAGTTCTTTGCGCGAGGGAGCTTCACAGGCTGGTAAAGGTCAAGGGAGTGGAGCAGAGCAGGCTTGTCGTGCCCACGATGAGCATATTTATAGCTCTTGGAGCATGGCAGGGGTATGAGTACGGCGCAATCGCGCTGACGGTTTCGCTTTTCGGAGTGTTTATAATCGAGGTGCTCCGCGGCAAGGTGGTTCACTCCATGTACAGGCTGGGCCTCAGCATATTCGGCGTAATATACATCGGCTGGTTTTTGAGCCACGCGCTTCTTCTGAGAAAACTCGACAGCATACCGGGCGTTGACGCACATCTGTCAATACCATTGCTTGAGAAATGGATTTATCAGCTAAGCGCTGTCGAGCCGGGATTTTTCTTTGTTTTTTTTGTCGTGTCATGCACTGCCCTGAACGACACTTTCGCATACTTCACCGGCAAGCTGCTCGGCAGGACTAAGCTCATCCCGGAGGTAAGCCCCGGCAAGACGATAAAGGGCACCGTGGGAGGAGTTGTGATGTCGGGGGTATGCGGCGCTGTTATAAATTTCCTGTTCGCAACGCCCTTTCCCGCTTACCTGGCTCTGCTGTGGGGTCTGCTTATCGGTTGCACCGCCGTTTTAGGCGACCTGATAGAGTCACTGATCAAGCGCGACGCGGGCTCCAAGGACTCAGGCCGCCTCATCCCGGGCCACGGAGGGGCGCTCGACAGGGCTGACAGCATGATATTCACACTGCCTGTGTCGTACTATTTCCTCGTTATTCTAGAACATTTTTAAGCGTCTAGTCTTCAGATTGCGAGGCTCGAAACGCCTCAACTCCTTTATCCGAAGAGACAATGAGACTCTGGATCGTCTGATTGGCAAGGGACTGCTCGATAGCGCTGTCAATCGTTTCAACGACCTGATCCACCTCCGCAGGAGCGCTGATCCTGCTCTCCACCCCGCGTCCGTTGACGTCGTTTGTACGCACCATCTTGGCGACGTCGCCGAGTGTTATGGAATCAAGCGCCCTAGAGGGCACATATGTCGGTGGGTCGTCGGCAGTTTCCTGAAGGAGTTTTACGCTCTCAAGCTGCGAAACAACTTTGTGCACGGGGCCTGCGGGGAGTCCCAGGATTGATGAGAGCGAGTTTACCGTCAGCTTTTCCTTATCGTGGTAAAAGTTGTAGCCGATCAGATACATCACCGCAAAAGATAACTTCTCCCTGAACCTGTTCGTGATCTCCAGAACGTCCTTCTTCATGGCAAGGTAGTCGAGGTTCTGGTGACAGAACGCCACTTCGGCCCCTATAAGCACGATAAGCCAGTTCAAATACAGCCAGAAGACGAACAAGAAGAGTACCGCAAAGCTGGAATAGATGGCTATATACTTTGGAGAGTTGATCACAACTGAGGAAAATATCCATGCGGCGACCTGCCAGCTGATGCCCGAGACCAGGCCGCCGACCAAGGCGGAGCGGAATCTCACTTTGGTGTTGGGAACAAATATAATTATGAAAGTAAACGACAAACAGATGAATATAAAAGGTAGTGTTTGCCCGATTAGATAGAACGCTGTTCCTAGAATATTTATTTCTAGAAGACTTTGAATGAACCTGTGGCTGAGGAACAAAGCCTTGATACCCAGTGCAGAGAAGATCAGCACCGGGCCGGTTAAAACTACGCTCATGTAGTCGCTGAACCTCCTGGTAAGGCTGCGCGGTTTCTCGATCTTCCAGATGTAATTGAACGCATGCTCTATTTTCTGAATAAGCAAAATTACCGTGTAAATCAGTACTATGATACCAATCGCACTGAGCACACCTATCTTCATGTTGTCAACGAACTCCAGTATCTTCTGAGTTAATTCGACGCCCTTATCCCCCAGGGGCAGTAGGAACTTCCCAAGGGCGCCCTCGAGCTGGTTGTGCACACCCAGCGCCTTCAGGACGGAAAAGCTTAGCGCTAGCAGGGGCACGAGAGCCAGCAGGGTGGAGTAAACAAGACTCATAGCCCTCAAGTTCAGCTCGCTTTCCCTGTACTCCCGGGCGGAGGCGTGGACCAAGCGAAGGGTCTTGACCATAAAAGCCCTTGGAAAATCAAGGACGCGGGTGTCCATCTCCCAAAGGTCTTTTTCAAAATATTCATTAATTCTGCGAAGTAAGTTATACATCTAGCTATATTTTATCATCTGGGAATCAAAAAAGAATATTGCCAAGAATATTACGAGGGATATTGCGAGTAATAATACCATCAATACCCCAATGCGGCCCCATTGGGGCTTCTGCCGTCCGCCGCTCCTTGTATGACGCCGCTCTTGTGGTCAACGAGGATTGCCATGACCTGACCCTGTAATTTGGAGAACTCCACCGTGTGTCCGAGCGACCTGTAGATTTTGAGTGAATCTATTGTGGTTGCCCATTTTTCGATAAAAGTGCTGTCGGGAAACCACTGATGATGGAATCTTCCCGCCTCCACCGCCGTGGCGATGTTCATCCCGTGATCGATGACGTTCAATATAACCTGCAGCACCGTGTTAATGATGGTTCTGCCCCCGGGGGTACCCACGACAAGAATGGGGCTCCCGTCCTTGGCCACTATTGTGGGAGTCATGCTTGAGAGCATCCTCTTGCCTGGGGCTGCCAGGTTGGGGGGTGTGCCAATCCTGCCGCTCTCGTTAGTTTCGCCTGGCACGGGGTTGAAGTCCCCCATCTCGTTGTTGAGTAAAAACCCCGCACCCTCTACTACGATCTTAGAGCCGTAGCGCCGCTCGATCGTGTAAGTGAGGGACACCGCATTCCCCATAGGATCAAGCACGGATATGTGAGTGGTATGTTGCCCCTCCGTGACAAAGCGCACATCCAGTACGGCGCTCACACCGGCCCTTGTCAAGCTGATTTTCCCGCGCAGTTTTTTTGCGTAGGCTTTGGAGAGCAGCTTTTCGAGGTGCAGGGCGGGATTATAGTCAGGACCCCCCATATAACGAGCGCGGTCTAGATAGGCGAGTCTCATGGCTTCGGTCAGCGCGTGCATGTACAGAGTTGAGTTGTGTCCGAATTGTTTGATGTCGTATCCCTCAAGGATATTCAGCATCTCGATCAATACTACGCCGCCCGAGCTGGGAGGGCCCATCGAGTATATACTGTATCCCCTGTACGTTCCTTGAACCGGCTCCCGCTCTATAGCCTCATACGACGCCAGGTCATCCAGGGTGATAATTCCACCGTATTTTTCGACCGTCTTCACGATAAGCTCCGCATTGCGGCCGGTATAAAAGCCTTCCTTACCCCGCTTCTTTATCAGCCGGAGGGTATTTGCAAGCTCGGGCTGCTTCCATATTTCGCCCGGGTGGTATGTATGCATTCCGTTTTTAAGAAACGCCTTCGCAGTAGAGGGATATTTTTTAAACTCTGTTGCATACGCTTTCATGTCGGCATGCAGGGCAAAACTGACCGGAAAGCCATTTTCTGCAAGCTCTATTGCAGGCTGTATCAGCCGACTTAGAGGCTTTGAGCCCAGTCTCTCGCGGGCAAGCAATAGTCCCGCAACTGTACCCGGCACGCCCACGGAAAGTCCCCCCTCGTGATTCGAGCGGTCTTTAATCCCACCGACTGAATCAAGGAACATATCCGCTGTGGCCCCCATTGGGGCCTTTTCCCTGAAATCGAACGTAGTAGCCTTGCCGCCGGTGTCCATATATAACATGAAACCGCCGCCGCCTATGTTTCCCGCCGAGGGCAGAACCACGGCGAGAGCGAATGCGGCGGCTACTGCAGCGTCCACTGCGTTTCCCCCGTCACGCATCACTCCCAGCCCCACCTCCGAGGCGAGCCTGTGGGAGGTGACCACCATGGCCCTTTGCGCCTTAACAGGGGCTCGGGCATAGGAGGGGAGTGGCAAGGGAAGCTGTATGAAGCATAGAAGTATGACCGCCGCAATAATTTTGAATGCGATAGTTCGAGTAGTGGTCTTCAACATACACGCAATCGGTATATAAATAGACGCTAAGACCATAAAAAGCTCCGTGTAAGTGTCTTAATTATACATAAAGTGGCTGTACGGAGACCGGGAATCACAGCTCCAAGAACTATAATATATAACAATTACTGATAATAAACAATCATACTTCATAAAGTACATTAATTGATTTTTTCTCCCTTATGGTGTTAAATATGGTACAGAGGGGAAGAATGTTGTTAAATAATCGTTGCTATAATTGCGCTTATATCGCCTGTTTACTCCTCATTGTATCCCTTTTATCCGCGATATTCACTGGCTACTCGCTATCCCTCGAAAACTACGGGTTTTTTTACGACGGGCAGCGGCTCGCCGCTTCACGGGACACCAGCTTTGTTTTCCTTTATAACACTTTCCTCACAGAGAACCTCAATACCTCAAAGCCGGCGCGAAACGTAGGAGGAAAGCACTTTTTAGCACCCTTTAATTTTCAGCGTTTCGGGTCAGACGTGTCATTAAGCACACAGAAACGGGGCGTTTTAGTTAAGAGACGCTTGTTTCTTCCGGGCGAAGCTGCATACGAGCAGCTCCTCGTTATCGACGAGGTAATCGCAGGAGTTACCCTAAATTACTGGCCCCCCGATCACGTTCAGGAAAACACCTCACGCGACATCAACATTCTATCAGACGGAGCCATCCGTTTTTCACGAGGCGTGAACGGCTCCATCTTGCTGTATTACAACTATTCGGACAGCGGCGATTTGCCGGGTCAAGTGCCTTATATAGGAGTAGCTTACGAATACAGGCGGAGCAATATTCTGCGGACGCTGATAGGTTTTCCCTACTCCTATATTAAATTAAACCCGGTAGAGAACCTTACCTTCAGCCTTTCGTACTTCATCATTAACACAATAAGCGCCGTCACTGCTTATGAGATATTTTCCTCGTCATGGCTATACGCAGGTATAGATTGGAAAAATAAGAGGTACCAACACACGTTGTACGAACTGGGCTACGGCAGGCTGTTTTTCTTTGAGAACAGGCTCAAGGCGGGTCTCGGCACAGACCTCAACGACTCTTTTGTACTCGATCTCAGCGGAGGCTGGGCCTTCGAGGGATTCTATTTGAGGGGCTCGGATTTTATTTTCCTGCATGACAGGCGCAAGGAGTTTCAAAACGAGCCCTTCATCGCAATTCGTCTAAAAGGAGCGTATTAGAGCGGGGATCGAAGAAGAATTTATCAGGTCTTTGAGCACGATTTATAAAAGTTGCATCGCTCGCACATGGAGAGGTCGTCGGTTTTAGGGAAATTCTCAATTGAGGCAGTGTTAGTTTCCTCCTCGGACAACAGCACCTTCATCTCCTGTATGCTCGCCTCAATCTCCTCCCGAGCCGCCTGCAACTCTCTGAGGTTAAATGTCAGTTCTTCCTCGGTGTTATAAAGGAGTTTGCATTCCCTTATAGAGATATTATGCGGATCGAGATCATATTTTTCCCCCATGTAGATGACCCGGCATAACGACTTCAACGGCTCGGGACTGTTTTCCCCCGTGTTCCATTCAACTATGACGGTTTTCCCACCGGAGCGTTTGAACGCAAAGGGAACGTTCACATACGCCTTGGTGCCTTTGATGGGGAAAAACACCGGCTTTTCCTTCTCAATGACAAGGATTTCGTAGTCACGGGAGCTCATTAAATAACCGAGCGTGCGTGAAGAGTGAAAGTTCCGTATACACGTCATGGCGCGCTCGTGCGCCTCCCTCCACTGCTCTTGCTCTACCTCAACGCCGTATTCATGCTCGTATAGCAGTGTGCTTTTAGACTTCCCTCTACACTTCAAGGACTTCGAGAGTCTCCATTCGGTCCGCATATACTGGCTCAATCTTGAAGTCGAAACCGCCAGGGGTTTAACCTTGCCTGTCGACCTCAACTCATTTAACACCCTTTTTATCTCCCTATTTACAAGAGCACCGACCCAGCCGTGACGGTTAACAAGCCCCTTAAGGACATATAGCTCCCTTGAGAGATCGTCGGAGCTTTTTTCCCACCCCCCCCACGAGCCGTAGTAGTGGTAGTAATACTTCCTTCTGCATTCGGTGAATATGACGTGTCTAGTTGAAGACCAGCTGAATTCGTTCTTCAGTTTCCGGGCTGCCAATGAAAAAACCTTGTTATTGAAGTTAGTTCCTGGAACCATTCTAACACCCCATAATTGATAAGCGAAACCGAGAAGGGATTTCCAGGCCGACATATTATCTGAGCGGTGGAGCTTCGCTGATGAATATAAACCGATTCAAGTGTAATAATGACTTTCATTCAAT
>JADFKM010000078.1 GCA_022564935.1 Candidatus Dadabacteria bacterium | reverse complement strand
GGCCGGGAGCGACAAACGAGGGGAGCAGCACGGTCTGCAAAACAAGGGTAATGCTTCCTGCGGTCTCAATCTCGACATTCAAAGTCTTAGGCTTAATCGCTGCGGGCGTGAAATATATCTCCTCAGAGCCGACGTTGCCCCCTTCAAGCCTTCCCTCGCACAGGGCGGTCAGAGCGCGGAGACCGGCGAGGTGCTGAACCCTCAGTCCCGTTTTTGTCCTGTCCTTCCTGATGTTGAAAACCCTGCAGGGCACCCCCGTTATAGAGGAGAGGGCGCACGCCGTGCGTACTACCTGCCCCCCTCCCTCACCGATAGAGCCGTCTATTGTTACAGGGCCGTTAGTACCGCTCATCTGCGCTTGTCATCGGTAAAGTAAACCGTACGAAAAAGGTCTCCCACTGCTACTGAAGAGGGGCGACTCCCATCGCTCTCCCCGGGTCAAGACTGCTGCAAATGCCGCCGCTAGTCCTGCTTCTTCGGCATCATCATCTCGGTGAGCGCATACGTGGCAGGGCTGATGGCCCGCGGGTCGATGGGAACGTTTATAATGCTCGGCAGCCCGGAGGCAAACCCCCGTTCGATGGCGGCGGCTATATCGCCGGGCTCAGCAACGAGCTCTCCGTAACCTCCGAGAGTCTTAATAAGCTCATGGAAAGGTATCTGGGGCAAGTCGACGCCCACCATCTTCCTGTCCTTGCCATAGGAAATCTCTAACTGGTGCTTGGTCATCCCCCAGGCGCCGTCGTTGCACACTACTGCCACGAACGGGAGCTTGTGCCTGAGTGCGGTCTCAAACTCCATAAAGTTCATGCCCAGAGCCCCGTCGCCGCTAATAAGGGCCACCTGCCTGTCCGGGTATGCCGCCTTCGTCCCTAGAGCAAAGGGCACCCCTACCCCCATGCACCCGAGCAGCCCGCCTTTTACGTAGTGTCCGGGCCTTCGCACCCGATACGTGCCATCGCTCCAAACCTGTATGTCGCCGCCGTCGATAACGAGCATCCCTTCGGGGCCGAGCACATCCTCCACCGCCTTGACCACCCTCATCCCGTGAATAGGCTTCTTACCTGAGGCTCGTATCCGCTCGGCCTCGCTCCACTCCTCCCCCCTCCACTCCGTAGTGCGCTCAACCCAGGTTTTGTAATCGAGCGGGGTCGAGCTCTGCTCAATGCAGGTGTTCAGCTGCTCCACTACACTGCCGACGTCGCCCACAACGCCCAGGTCGACCGGCCTGTTCCTGCCGATCTCGCCGGGGTCTATATCGACCTGCACGATCTTCGCATCGGGGCTGAAAGTCCTACCCCACCCGATGTACAGGGTGAGGCGTATGCCGAAGAGGAGTATCAAATCGGCCTCGGATGTTATTTTCTTAAAACCTACAGGGGCCGAGGGGCTCGCCGCTCCGTAGCAAAGCGGGTTGTCGTCGGGCACCACTCCCCTTCCGAAGTTGAGGGTAAAGCACGGCATCGGAGCCAGCTCGAGGAACCTTGATAGGGCCTCGTCCGCCCCGGAGTACCAGGCGCCGCTGCCCGCAATGAGCACGGGCCTCTTGGCATTAGTAAGCATTGAAACGAGCCCCGCAACAGCATCCTCAGACGCCTGTGACCTGTAATCCGGCACTTCGAGGCCGTAGGGATCAAGCTTGCTCTCCGGGCAGCTCCCGTAAAGAACCTCGTACGGCATCCCGATGTATACAGGCCCCGGCTTGCCTGAAATTGCCTTCCGATAGGCGAGCGCTATGTACTCCGGCAGCCTCTTGGTGTCGTAGACAGTCCTAGCCCATTTCGTCACGGGCACAGCCATTGCCTCCTGGTCGATGTCCTGCAGGGGAAGGCGGTCGTGCTCTTCTATCCCCGATTTCCCGGACAGGATTATAAGGGGTGAGTTTGATAGGTACGCGCCCGCCACTCCGGTCAGCGTATTGGTGAACCCCGGCCCGGCGGTCACGAGACACACCGCAGGCTGCCTCTTTACCCTGCCGTAGGCGTCCGCCGCCATGGCCGCCCCCTGCTCATGATGAGTGTCGATAAGACGGATGCCGAAATCGGCTATTGCATCGTAGATGGGGTTTATGTGACCCCCGCTGAGGGAAAAAATATCCGATACGCCGAGCTTATGGAGGGTGTTGACAACATGCCACCCACCGTTTTGGGACGCCATAGACCTACCTCCTCCAAGGAGCGATTAAATACTATTACACACAAACATTTCTTAAATCAACTTACGGCCTCACTATGAATACCCTCCCTATGCAAGCTTCGCAATTCGCCCCCATAGGTTTCAAGGCTCAGCACACATGACGGGGGGCATACTACGCTCGGCTCCAGGGTCAAGGAAACAGCCCCAAAGTGATACGCCGACAATTAGCGCACCAAAAAGAAATACTAAATAGCTCGAGAAAAAAGTTAGCGGATGGAAACACGAGGATGGGACGTACAACCTAGCCCGCCCCTTCCCCGAATTGTGCAACAACATTCTCAAGTCAACACTGCTGTGTTATCAGAACACAGAAGGGATGTAGAATATTATCTCCTTGAAGGTGAGATAATCTCATAGCGGGTATATGAGCTCTAATCCCTTCCGGTCCTGACCTTACGCTCCATAATCCGTCTGCTTACATACCGAAGAACGGCAGAGTCTGTGCGTAGCCCAGGACATCCCTGACGTCTTCGTTCGTCCATCCCATATCGATACTGCTGGGCATGGCCGTACCGGGATGGCCAAACCTTATCTTATGCATGGTCTCCCAAGGGTTGTCGTCGGCAAGCTCCCTGATACCAGCGCCGTCAAATTCTATTGCCTGGCCGTCTAAGCCGTGGCAGAAGGCGCATACGGAGTCGAAAAGAGTCATTCCGTTATCAAGGTCCGGATCAATCACGGCCTTAGTGTCGAAGTCGATGAAGTCGTTATCGTCAATCAAACCAAGCACTATAAACCTCACCAGATCCCAGATGTCATCATCGGACAGCTCGTCTTCCATGTAGCCCGTCATTTCACCCGTCGGGCCGAGTACGCCCTCGGCAATGATATCGAACAGCGTCTGCGGGTCCAGGCCGGAAGCACCAAAGATTCCGAGAATCCCCGTGAAATGAGACCCGGAACCGTAGGCGCCGTCAACGCCCATGTAATCCCAGCCGTGGCACTCCTTGCAGCGCCAGGTTTGAGAACCCGTCCTCATGTTCGGATTGTCCTCTACAGGATAGGTGGGGTTGGTCTCCGCCGGCTCAGGTGCGCCGCTCACGACCCACCACTTGTCATAGAGCAGACCGCCCCGAACCAAATCCGCGTCGGTAAATTCCTCCGGGACCGGGGGAGGCGTCGGAGTAGGCGTTGGAGTGGGAGTTGGAGTAGGCGTCGGAGGAGGTGGCGGGGGACTCGGAGACGGTATGAGCTGCTGGTCAACCGCGTCGTCGTCGTCGCCACCTAGATAATTAGGACACCCTCCGACAGAGCCAAGAGCTATAAAAACAAGCAACACAAATACAGACAAAACCCTTAACATTAGCATCTTCCTCCTTTTGTGAGATATTCACAACCTAAGCTTGATTTTCTAAATCGTCATTTAAACCCCAAAAGCGAAAACGATGATGTGTACAAACATGGCCCTGTTATCTTTACCTTCCCGCCCAAGGATAGTTTGTATCGGCACCCCTCCTCGTATGTTAGCAAGTACTTACAAATATTCCCTCTATACTGTAATACATAATATAGAAAATTCAAGTCGTTTTTTGCACATTTAATAAACTATCTCTATGTGCCCGGATCGCTTAAGGGATTTATAAGAAATGCAGTGTCGCCCGCAGTGGGTTCCGGGGAGATTAGAAAAACCTAATCGCATGTAACAATTGCATTATAAGCAAACTCTGTTTAAGGCATTTCGTTCTCGGTCTATTCCGACGCCGGAACCTCCATGCCTCCCTGCCAAATATGGTTCGCAATGCGGGGATTTTGAAGATACTATTAGCTTTGAAGCAGCGATTCACCGCTCCCTTCGTAAGTGCAGTAAAAGCTCGGTATCAAAACCAAATACCGATCCTAAAACCCCTCGCTCACACTCTACCCCCTGATCCTGCTGACATCATAGGAGCCCATTTGAGATAATAGTGATGGAGAATCCGCCACCGGCGGCATGAGTAAGTTTTTAACCGCGTTCGCGCTGCGACATACCGTATCAACCATGTTTAACTACAGACCGACCCCATTTCACAACAACTTATCCAAGGAGGCATACCATGGAAGGCTTAACGGTTTTCATTATTAGGAGTAGTTATTGGAGCTGCCATAGCTATCCTCATCAATAGGCTGTACCGAAAAGAAGCGAAAGAGTCCTTCGGAGCGCTTTCGCTTGAAGCTCTGTCGAAGAACTCGAAGCAGTTTCTCGAGCTTGCCAACGAAACCCTCTCGAAACAAACGCAGATGGGAGAAAAGGAGCTGGAGGGTAAGAAAGAGCTTATCGACCGGACGCTCATTGATATGAAAGGGGAGCTTGAGAGGGTTCAAGAGCTCGTTACGGGCTTCGAGAAAGACAGGGGAAAAAAGTACGATGAGCTTTCCAATCAACTCAGATATACGGCCGAGCAGACGGGAAAACTCACCGAAACCACATCCGGGCTGCGCGAAGCCCTTTCAAGCACAAAGGCTAGGGGCCAATGGGGAGAGAGGATGGCCGAAGACGTGCTGAGGCTGGCAGGGTTAGTAGAAGGACTGAACTACCACAAGCAAAAGGCCCTTGAGTCCTCAGGCGCCCGTCCCGACTACACGTTCCTCCTGCCCCAGGGACTGAAGGTTAATATGGATGTTAAGTTCCCCCTGGACAACTACCTCCTCTACCTCGAAGCCGCGGGGGAGCAGGAAAAAGACGCATTCAAGACCCGGTTCTTAAAAGACGTCCGGGCAAGGATAAAGGAAGTAACGACCAGAGGACTACATAGACCCTGAAGCAAACACTGTGGATTGCGTGATAGTGTTCATACCGAACGAGCAGGTCTACTCCTTCATCCACGAGCATGACAACCGGGTGCTCGACGACGCCCTTAAGGCCAAGGTGATACTGTGCTCTCCCTTGACGCTCTATGCAATACTGGCCGTGATAAGGCAGGCTGTAGACAACTTCAACCTTCAAAACACTTCTACCGAAATCCTGTCGCTCTTCGGCGCGTTCAACAAGCAATGGAAGGCGTTCACGGATTCTTTCGAAAAAATGGGAAAGAAGATACAGGAAGCCCAAAAGGAATTCGACGCAATGAGCTTAACACGCCGCAACCAGCTTGAACGCCCCTTGAGAAAAATCGAAGATTTAAGGAAACGTGAGAACATCCCCGTGGAATCGCTAAACGAGGGCGAAGAGACCTCGTCAGAGTTTACAAGCCCGCATCAAAAAGAGCAGTAACACAACCCCCTTTATGCACCGTTTAGTCCAATCCCGGCTCATCACTGCATCGATAATGTCCACGGAATTAAAAATGGGGGTGTTGATACATATAGATGAGCGTTCTATAATGTTGTTTTGAGCTTGGCAGCCCGTTTGGCAAATAAAGCCGTTGCCGACACAGAGCTGAACGAATAAGGAGGTAACAGGAGATGTCTGACTCAGAACAGTTGCAAGGCCCCGGAGGGAAGCCCCCTGGTGGTGTAATGGGATCGGTACATATGGCGTTCAATATGGGAGTAGCAGCATGCCAGCAGGGAGGCGCCAAGGACGTCATACAGGTCGCAAGCGAATTAAGGGAGACAATTTATACCCAAATCAGCCAGGCTTACGGCGAGCATTTGGAAGAGTCTTTCATACGGGCTAACGTAGAGTACTTCGTGCAGATAGCCCTTATGGGATATATAATCCCGGAGATCTGTTACTATGACGAAGATTTTAAAACCCGCTTGTTCACGCTGATAGAGCAAAAACTCCAGCGTACACAGCAGCAACAGCAGCCCCCACCCGGAGGGGACTCAGGCATCATAGTCTCGTAACTGCGTGCGGGTCTTTTTTAATACCGCCGTTCTGGCTCCTTAAACGGGCATCTATCCTGCATGTCCAGGTCGAGCTGAGCATACTCAAGTGCCCCGTGGAGCTTTGTAGATCGAGTAAAGAAGACAAACAATGCAGCAAACCGGGCCTGTAATGCTCCCCTCTTCTCCAACCCCGCATTCTTTACGCTTGACATTCAATTCCATTGGTTATATAAGTCAGGGTGGCACACAGTCAACACAACCACCTCGCAGTTAAGGAGGATTTTTGATGGGTTTTAGGGAGGAGTATGGCGACTTATCACTGCAGAATGCCGTCGACGCCATAGTAGTATTGCTCAAAAGACAAGGTACCGACATAGATGAAAAGAGCTTCACATGGACGGTCGTAGGCGCGCTTTTTGACTCTGGGGTCATCAAACGCGAAGATTTTGAACATGCCTACCATTCTCTGGTGCAAAACAAACACACAGGCAGTTGAAACCAGCCCCTTAACATTAAATCCGGGCTTCACGCCGTGGGTCTTATTCTCAAGAAACAAAAGCATACAAGAAACAGCCTGATACGAGCAGCTTCTCCGGAGTTCTTTTACCTCAGCATGAACGATTTAATTCTACGGGGCATAAGCCTATGAAGGCATTCGTTACAGGCGGAACGGGTTTCATCGGCCCCGCCGTCGTGCGTCATGCGATGCAGCGCGGCCACACCGTTACCCTCTTCAATCGTGGACGCACCAATACGCACTTATTCCCGGAGGTTCAGAAGCTCATCGGCGATCGAGATGGCCAAATTGGTGCACTCAAAAACCGAACCTGGGACGTCGTGCTGGACAACACCGGCTACGATCCCCGCCATGTGCGCGATTCGGC
>JADFKM010000077.1 GCA_022564935.1 Candidatus Dadabacteria bacterium | reverse complement strand
ATATATTGTATACGGGGGTATTGCATTGCTGCGGTTTTCAGAGAGTTTAACCCCAATTCTCAATCGGGTGGCTGTTGTCTGTGCACATCCGTTGAACTGAGCTGCATTGTACCAATACTTCAGAGGTTATCAGGATGGGATCAATACGGCAAGAAAGGAAAACCCGAAGCACAAGGCGACCCGAACCCATTTTTGTTCAACATAAAGGTCGAGCAGAGAGAGTTGATCGAGCTTGCCGCACAAAACACCGGGGGGGGAAATTGATATCAATGAACAGGCTGTCTCACAGCAAGGCAAGCCCCTTGATGGCTACATTGCCGTTTACGGCAGGGAGACCATGGGGCCGAGTCATGGAAAGTTCCTCGATGAGTACAGGTGGCTTGCGGCAGCTCAACACAAAAAGAACTGGCGATAAAAATAGTCGGCTCGGATGTGAGTGAGTATGTCACAACCTGTTTGTACGGTTGCCGGAGCGGGCGGCGGCAAAGTCCTGGGTATTGAATTTGAACCTCGCTCTAACCTCACTGAACATCAAGAGTAAGATTTGATTTGAGCTCAAGATAGTATGGGATGTCGGTGTCGTATAGAAACTCCAATCTTGGGGGAGGTGACGAAGCGCTCAGCCTGGATAAATCCCCGTATCTGTTCACCGAGTCCTCAGCCCTTCCAGCGTTGCCCTCGGAAAAGGTCGTGAGCAGTTCCACTGCGAGCTCTTCGATGTCTGACTCCAGCTTCTCGATGTTGAATCCGAACTTATTTATCTTTGTGTCGAGCGTGATCGAGGCGCTTCCGAGGAAATATCTGTAAGCAAGGTATGCGGATGCCGAATCGGGGTGGATATAGATATTTCCTCTCCTTATGTATCTGAGCATTTCCGCAAGCGTTACGTAGTAAGCGTTAATAAGCGTTTCTTTACCAATGAGCTCCGGGCCTAAGTGCTTCAAGTTATACAGGGCGATCATATCGGATTTGAATTCATGTAGTATGAGGTAGCTCCGGCTGAGCTCCCCCATGTTGTCGGCGAGGTTGTCGACGCCGTAGAAGTGTCCCAGGTCGTGTCCTCTCAGCCACATAAGCAGTATCTTCGCTATGCTTTCGTTATCGATATCATTGAGAGGATAAAAATCGGTAAAATGCTTGCGGGCTATTTCCCTCGATATGATGTTGAAGCGCTGTGTGTAAATGTTTATAAAAACGACCATCTTGGAAAGGGTGGACAGGTTCTCCCTATCTCCTCCGGAAAAAAATACGCATATGGGTTTGTGGCTTATATTTAGCGCTCCGGCAAAGGAGAAGACATCCAGTAGCTTTATCTCCGGGGCTTTATCGGCCACGCCTGAGCATTTGTAACCCTCGGGCAGGGGCAGTTTTTCAATGACGCTGTCCACTCCCGAGTCGTAGCGGCGAATTAGCTCGTCGTGATTTGTGTTAACCCTCCCCAATGCCCCTCCCCATAAAGGGCGGTTGCCCCGCTCGGCTGAGATGATCTTGCCGAAAACGTAGTTAATGTGCTCCTCCCCGCCCAAGCTCAGCGCTACGGCGTATAGGTCATAGATGCCCTCTTTTATCTCTTCTATCTGCTTTTGGAACGACGGCCTGTCTTCTGGGGGTAAAGCGACCGCGGCTTCCCGCAGCTCGTCTATTATCTTTCCGAACAGTACGTTTTCAAGCTGCACCGTGTACTCCTCGGCGAGCTGCATATGGTAAAGCGTCTCTACGAGGCGCTGCGCTCGGAGTAATCTCAGCGTGGCTCCTCTTGCGCTCTCATCTATTTGAGTGGTAACGTCGAGTACCGCCGTCAATTTATGACCATCCATAGCGCTCATCCCGTTTCCTTCGGGCTGGGTGTAAAATTTCTGTAAAAATACCCAAAAGCCATCCCCAGAACACCTCCGTACACTACAAAGCCGATGAGAAGCGCTACCAGCAGAGCCGGCGGGAACCCCGTTAGGTATTTGCCCAGGAAGCCGAGCCCTAAAACTGGGAAGCAGGCCGTTATGAAAACCGCCCACAGGAGGATTGAGTACAGTACGGCTAAGGTCTTTGGTAGTCTGTAGTTAATGGCCCTCCACAGAGCTATGTAGCCCGCGCCCGATATCAACCCCGCGATTGAGTAAATGAGAGCGGAAAGCAATGCGGCCATTTGTGCGGAGGCCTCGCCCGTCCCCTCAAAGAGCGGCTCGAAAAAAGGCGAGTATTGTATGGATTCGTACAGGAGCTCGGGTATGAACGATGTGCCGATATAGCTTCGGCCCAGGTATGTAACAACTGTCATAACGGCTAAAGCGGATAAGCTTGGAACAAGCCATCCAATGAACATGGCCCGGCTCTTCAGGTTCTTACGGCTCTTGCACATTAATTTTACTCGGTAAGTATAGGGGATGTACCGGTGGCCGCGGCATTCGCATACTTACTCCCCCCTTTAACCCCGTTGCCTGTTAACCCACTTTTGGCGCTTGGGCGGTTTTCAAGCGCGTTAAATCCACCCCCTTCCCTTAGTTCTGCCCATTCCCCTCGCTCTCTTTATCTTTCGAGGGCTCTTCAAACATATCCTTGAAATCCTTCATTGCCCTCCGAAATGTCTACTTGCCGGAGCGGTACATGAAGTCCAACCTGGAGGAGTAGCCTTCAACAATTTGCCCGTTTTTAAGGGGAGGTGCGTTGGGATCGAGCACTTCCACTGTGATGTTCCTTACAGTTTTGCTCTCGCTTTTGTACTCCGGGCCCTCGACTATGAAGGCAGCGCTGGAATTGACCGTCTCACGGTAGTCTTTGTGAATGGCTGCATAGGCTAGGGTTCTGTTTTTATCGTCGGTATTTACTTTCGATACCACGCCGATGCCGGTCCCCTTGTAGAGGAGCTTGGAGCCTTCTACAACTCCGGGCGCCCTGTCGAATTTGATTACTATTTTCCCTTGGCTTAGGAGTGGATAGATGATGAAGGCTGCGAGGGCGATTATGAAAATAACAAGCGCCGCGGTTAGTTTGTTTTTCATAGAGTTGTGTCACTCTTGTTATACCGAAGTAATAGCTATGATTGCCGGGGAGCTCAGTTTACCCTTGAGTTTCTAAAAACGGATGTTTCCACTCTCGATAATACTTTCTTAAAGGCTCCGGGTTTCCCTTCACCCTTCCAAGACCTCCGAACTTCCCGACACTGTCTTTATAAGTTTCAAAGCCTGGTTCAACAAAAAATTTATTACATATTCAATCTAGCACCCATTTTCTGTCCTGACAACAACTACGCTCTTCCGGACAGGCCGCGGCGGGGTCGTACACGGTTAAAACTCCCGGTCAGTTCAATGCGCGATAAACCTAATTATTGTGCCACGAGGCATTGGTTTGTCTGGATTTAATGGGTAGAATTCAATGGTTGAGTGATTGCGCAATTTAGTTATATTCTATAACCTGGTTTCTTAACGACATATGAAATTTTGTACCCTCGCCAGCGGAAGCTCAGGCAATTCCCTCTATATAGATACAGGAAGGACAAAGATACTTGTGGATGCCGGAATAAGCCCGAGGCAGCTGAGCCTCAGGCTGAAAAAGATCGGGACCGAAATCGGGGAGATAGACTCGGTCATAGTCACCCATGAGCACGCGGACCACTCAAGCGCGATAACCAACCTTCCCAATCCCGTCTACGTCGCCTCATCTACCCGATCGCTGTGGGACGGTAAGGTAGGGGATTTGAGGGAGTTCGACAGCGCTTCGGAGTTTGAGATTAACGATATAACGGTTACTCCGTTCTCCGTCTCCCATGACGCCCTTGACCCTGTCTGCTTCACGATCGAAGCGGGGGAGAAGAAATTGGGCGTAGCCACAGACGTCGGCTGCGTCACGGCACTGCTGAGGGAGAGACTCAGGGATTCTAACGCCCTTGTGATCGAATTCAACCACGATGAAAGGCTCCTCAGCTACAGTCCCTATCCCTGGGAGCTAAAGCAGAGGATTAAGGGCAGGCTGGGCCATCTTTCGAACAACGAAGCAGCCGGTCTTCTCAGGAGCCTTTTGCACGGGGGGCTCAGCTATGTCGTGCTCGCCCATATGAGCAAGGTGAACAACTCGGAGAATATTGCGGTTGACGCTGCCCTGGGCGTTCTGGCACTGGAGGGCTCTGGGCACGTTGGAATATCCGTAGCGCCCAGGAACAAAATCGGGGAGGTGCTGGAAATTTGATCCCTAGATACTCGAGAGAGGAAATGTCGAAAATATGGACGGACGAGTCTAAATATAACAACTGGCTCAGCGTGGAGCTGGCCGTATGTAAAGCCTGGGTCGAGGAGGGGCGCATACCGGAGAAGGCCTTCAGGGTCATCAAGGAGCGCGCCGGTTTCAAGCTTGAGCGGATAGAAGAGCTCGAGAAGACCCTGAAGCACGACGTGATTTCGTTTCTCACGGCCGTCGGGGAGCAAATAGGGGAGGAGTCAAGCTACGTTCACCTCGGCATGACTTCTTCGGATGTGCTTGATACGGCGTTCGCAATGCAGCTAAGGGATTCCTCCGACATCCTCATCGAGGACATTCAGGGCGTAATGGAGGAGTTGACAAAGCTTGCCTGCACTTACAAAAACACCCCCATTATAGGCCGCTCTCACGGCGTGCATGCCGAGCCCACCACAATGGGGCTTGTATTTGCAGTGTGGTTTGATGAGATGAGGAGGAACTTGAAGAGAATGAAAAGGGCAAGGGAGGAGATAACCGTGGGGAAGATTTCGGGAGTGGTGGGCACCTTCGCCAACATTCCTCCCACCGTTGAAGAGTATGCGTGCAAGCTTCTGGGTTTAAGGCCCGCCCGTATTTCGACTCAAATAGTCCAGCGGGACATACACGCCGATTTCTTTCTGACCCTTGCCGTCATTGCGGGGGTAATTGAGAGGATTGCGGTACAGATAAGGCATTATCAGAGAACCGAGGTGCTCGAGCTCGAGGAGCCGTTCACCGAGGGACAGAAGGGCTCCTCTGCGATGCCGCATAAGAGGAACCCCATAATCTCTGAGAACCTGACGGGTCTGTCTCGGTTGGTTCGCTCCTACGCCGTGGCCGCGCTCGAAAACATACCGCTTTGGCACGAGCACGACATCAGCCATTCTTCAGCCGAAAGGATAATCGGCCCCGACAGCACGACGCTTTTGGACTTCATGCTTGTGAGGCTCGCCGAACTTTTGAGTGGCCTGAACGTGTACCCCGAGAATATGGAAAGGAACCTGTGGCTTACAAAGGGTCTGATCTTTTCGCAGAAAGTTCTCCTTAAGCTCATCGAGGGCGGCATGTCGAGGGAGGAAGCCTATGAATGTGTTCAGAAAAACGCCATGAAGTGCTGGCGGGAAAAGGTCAATTTCCAGGACCTGCTCCTTATGGACCCCGAAGTTAGCGACAGGCTTTCGCCACGAGAGCTCGAGGAGTGTTTCAGTCCTGAGAAGGACCTGGAATACGTGGATTACATATTCGAGAGGGTCTTCAGGGAGTAAGGGCTGAAGCGCTGCCGTGAAGCTCACCCCTGTTTATATCCCATTATGTTTAGAGCAACCTGCGTGTATTTGCGATGGAGCCTGATGAAGCCGCATGGTGAGACGGGTTTGAGCGGCCGCTTAACAGGGTGGTTTTAGTTATGAATCGTTTAAGGATTTTAAAAATTGCATGGGTGGCGGCGCTTGTTTTTATGCTCCTGGGAGTCGGAGTTTTGTGGATGCTGCGGAGCTATGGGGGCGGTGGCTATTACGGGACGGTTAGGGAAGTGGAGGCGCCTCCTTTTACACTTAAGGCCCACAACGGCGAAACTGTCGAACTGAGCGATTTCAGGGGCAAGGCGGTGCTAATGTTTTTTGGCTTCACCAATTGCCCGGACGTGTGCCCTACAACGATGCGCCGCTTGAACGAAGTCATGGACTTGCTTGGGGAGCTGCGAAGTAGAGTGAGGGTGCTGTTCATAACGGTCGACCCTGAGCGCGACACGGTAGAGAGGCTGCGTGAATACGTGACGTATTACGGTGAGGAATTCCTGGGTCTTACCGGCACTATGGAAGATATCGAGCACGTAGCTTCCAGTTATCACGTCTTTTTCGCCAGGGCGGATGAGGACGACTCGAAGTCCGGCTACTTGATGAACCACACGTCTTCGGTTTTTCTTATCACACCCGGGGGCAGGCGGTATCTCAGGTACTCTCAGCAGGACTCAGAGCCCGGTATGATCGCTCGAGACATAAGGAGGGTTTTGAATTAGGGTGTTAGCAAAGCTGACTGTGGAATTTTTGAAGACCTGGATTTGGTGGGTATTAGCCCCGGCTGTTCTATTTCCGTATTCATCTCTCGGCGCTCCGTCGATTGAGATAAAAGGGGCCTGGGTACGGGAGGTGCCTCCGGTGTCGTCTGTAGCCGCCGGGTACATGGTTATCGCCAACACGGGTGATGAAGACGACAGGCTCGTGGGCGTGAGTTCAAGCGTCTCGAAGTTCGCCGAATTGCACACCTCCGAGGTTGACGATAAGGGAGTGGCGAAGATGAAGAAGTTGGACACAATTGCCGTTCCCGCAGGGGCTTCTGTTGAGCTTAAACCCTACGGCACTCACATAATGCTCATAGAGCTTACAAAGCCCGTGAGGGAGGGTGATGAGGTTTTGTTCGGCATCGGCTCCCAGCTGACCCCGAGGGTGGATGTGGTGGACCTGGAGGTCGGTAGAGCGGCCGCAGGATTGGCAGCGCCAGCCATCGCGCTCCAGCACCTGCTGGCATAGGTGGCGGTAAGAGTCCGGGTCGAGGCGGAGCCGGGGGCGGCGCGGGAGCAAACGAGTCACGAGGCCTTTCTCAGCTGTTCCAGGAACTGCTTTTGCTGCGGCGGAGG
>JADFKM010000030.1 GCA_022564935.1 Candidatus Dadabacteria bacterium | reverse complement strand
AGGCCGTCATTTCACAGCGCTGGAGCAAGCCCCTCGACGTCCCGCCATTCGACCTCTACAGGACGCTCCGGGTGCTCAACCCCTCCCCGTACATGTTTTATTTGAGAATGGGCTCAGACACCCTGGTCGGCTCTTCTCCCGAGGTGATGGTAAGGGTGGTGGACGGGGGCATCGAGTCGCGCCCCATAGCGGGCACAAGGCCGCGCGGAGAGAACGAAGAGCAAGACAGCACTCTGGAGAAAGAGCTGCTTGCCGACCCGAAGGAGTGCGCAGAGCACATAATGCTCGTAGACCTGGCCCGCAACGACGTGGGCAGGGTATCTCGCACGGGCACAGTCCTGGTTGACGAGCTTATGAGTGTGGAGCGTTACTCCCACGTGATGCACATCGTCTCGAACGTCGTCGGGACGCTCAAGCCCGGCAAGGACGCTTTCGACGTGATAAGGGCCACTTTCCCGGCGGGCACCCTGTCGGGGGCGCCGAAGGTGAGGGCTATGGAGATCATCGAGGAGATAGAGCCCGTGCGAAGGGGCGCTTACGGGGGTGCCGTGGGGTACGTGAGCTTCTCCGGGAACATGGACATGGCCATCACTATTCGGACGTTCCTTATAAAGGGCGACACCATCTACATTCAGGCCGGAGCGGGCATAGTGGCCGACTCTGACCCTGAGAGGGAGTTCGCAGAAACGGTGAGCAAGGTGGATGCCCTCACACGGGCCGTCGAGATCGCGAAGGAGGGGTTGTGAGGGTGGGTGTTATGACGGCGGTACTGAGCGGCAATATATGTGAGGGGGGGAGTATCGGCCGATGATACTCATGATTGACAACTACGACTCGTTCACCTATAACCTCGTCCATTACCTGGCGGAGCTCGGCGAGGAGGTCGAGGTGTACAGGAACGACAAGATCACCCTGGAGGAGGCTGCCCGCCTCAACCCAAGCTCCATAGTGGTGTCCCCGGGGCCGTGCACCCCGCGCGAGGCCGGGGTCTCGGTGGAGCTTATTAAGGAGTTCGCGGGGAGGGTTCCGTTGCTGGGCGTGTGCCTGGGTCACCAGTCTGTGGCTTACGCATTCGGGGCTAATATCGTGCGCGCCGACAAGCTGTTCCACGGCAAGACCTCTCTCATACATCACGACGGCGGGACGATTTACTCCGGGCTTCCGAACCCCTTCGAGGCCACGCGTTACCACTCGCTCATCGTCGAGCGGGACTCCCTGCCGCAGGAGTTCGAGGTCACCGCATGGACCGACGAGGACGAGATTATGGGGATTCGTCATAAGGAGCTTCCCATCGAAGGCGTTCAGTTCCACCCCGAGTCCATACTCACCACCCACGGCAAAGACCTGCTCCGCAACTTCATCGAGCTTGCGAAGGGGTAGTGCTTTAGTTAAATGGGGTGATTCCCTACCCACATATTCTTCGATTTCGTCCCTTGAACATCTAATAACAGTACTTACATTAATAGCTAATAGATGAGTACACCGAAACGACATCATTACCTGCCACAGTTTTACTTGGAAGGGTTCTGCCGAGATGGTTATTTATGGGTATTTGACTCGGAAAATGAAGAATATCGGAGACAGACACCCAAAAACACAGCAGTAGAGAAAGATTTTTATACCGTTGTTAATAAGGATGGGGAAAAGAATAATGAAATTGAAAAAATATTGTCTAATGTTGAATCATGGGCTAAACCAGTCATCCACAAAATAGAAGCTAGAGAACCCCTTTCTCAAGATGATAGAGATCTATTATCGTTATTTATTAGCTTTATTAAACATAGGGTTCCAGATTTCGAAAATTTTGTAAATGAATTTTACGAAAAAACCATCAAGCGAGTTTGCCAAATTATGTATTCATCCGAAGACAATACAAGACAAATATTGTCAAAATTCGAAGAAGAAACTGGTGAAAAGCTCGACGGAGACCCACAAGATTTTATGGAATTTGTGAAAAGGGATAATTACACATTAAAAATGAATAGACAGTTAACGCTTGCCTCTATGTTAAATCAAAGCCCAGATTTTGCAAATTACTTAAGACAAATGGAATGGGTCTTTACTTGTGCGCCCGAGAATACCTCATATGTTACAACTGATAATCCTTTTTTACTTCTGCCGCCAGAGGATTATAACCCTAATAATCCTTACGGAGTAGGAATTTTAACACCAGGTGCTAAAAAAATAGTTCCATTAACTAAAAATACTTGTCTTTGGATGTATGAACGAGGTGATAGTACAACCTACGCAGATGTTACTGAAAAAGATGTAGATATGATAAATCTTGTAATTGCATCATCATGTGACAGATTTCTCATTGGTCAAGATAAATCACAGGTGGAAAATTTAGTAGAGATTGTGCATTTGCCTTTAAAAAATAAGGTAGAACGTATAAAAGTATATTAGCAATTTGTTTAATCTCGAATTAGTTTATAGCGATAGAGATTCCTAGTTTTCCTTCATGCCAGAAAATGTAAGTAGTATTATTGTAATTTATAAGCGTCTTTCCTGTGGCTGATTTTTGCAACTATTACGGTTTCTTCAATGTTTTCTAAAATTTTATATATGACTCTATAATTGCTCACAACAAGTTTTCTTTGTCCTTTAAACCAGCCATGTAGCATAGGGTATTTATGCGGGTTTTCAGATAGAGACTCTTCTATTTTATCTAGAATTCTTTGTACTTGTTGTTTATCTATTATTTTCAGGTCTCTAGCAACAGAACTTTTGTAGATTATTTTATATGCCAAGCTTCTTTCTTAGCTCTTCGCTTGTAATTAATTTATCTGTAGGATCACTCAAGCGTTTCAATGCTATAGCATGATCTGCATAGTCCTCTAGATAAGCCTCGATTGCTTTCTTAATGTGGTATGACTTAGAGCGTTCCGTCTCTTCGGCGACCCTTTTGAGCTCTTTAAGCATCTCGTCGGGCAGCCTGAGCGATATATTGGCCATTTCGCGGCGTCCCCCTGTTCGTGTTACTTCATATTATATTGTAATACATTGCACTGCATCTGCAAGCAGATAATGAAAAGAAGTATTCAACCCGAATTTTCGAGCCTAGTTAAGCGCCTGTGCTCTGCCGTCTCATAGCGGAGCCGGTATAATAAAGGACTGTGACCCATACAGATGACGAGAGGTACATGCGCCTTGCCCTTGAGCGGGCGAGGGAAGCCGAGAGTGAGGGGGAGGTGCCCGTTGGCTGCGTTGTTGTGGATGAGGGGGGTGAGGTCGTGGGCTCCGGGCATAACAGGACGGAGGGAGCGGAGGACGCTACGGCCCACGGCGAGATGGAGGCCATCAGGGAAGCGTCGCGTGCACTAGGCGGCTGGCGCCTTACCGGAGCTACGCTTTACGTGACTCTGGAGCCGTGCGCGATGTGTATGGGCGCGGTGGTTCTCTCGCGGGTAGGGCGGGTGGTGTTCGGCGCGAGAGACCCCAAGTCGGGGACCGTGGTGAGCAAATACGCTATTGGGGTTAACGGAAGGTTGAACCACACGGCTGAGGTAACTGAAGGCGTTTTAGAGTATGAGTGCTCCGAGCTGCTAACCCGGTTCTTCAAAAAGCTTCGCGGAGTTTCGGTTTAGTCGGGGCTTACCCTGCCGGGCTTGAACAGCTTGAGGAATTCGTTGATCACGCTCTTCTCTTCGGGGCCTGCCAGCTTCTGGAGCTCGCCGTCGTCGAGCCATACTCCGTTGCACTCCGAGCATTTGTAGATCTTTATTCCCCTGAAAACGATTTCGCTGAGCTTTGCCCCGCACTTGGGGCAGGTCATGTGCCAGATGTCACGGGTGGATTCGCGCTCCTCGTGCGCCCTCTCTTCTTTTACCTTCTTCTGAAGGCGCTTTTTCTTCTCTGCGTCTTCTTTGGCAAAGTATTCGTCTTCAGTTTTGGATGGTTTGTCGCCGCTCATAAGCACCTCTGCCTTGTCGCTTCTAGTTGTCCGCCGCCAACACATGCGGCCCCCTGCTCCCCTGGGCCGTGCTCCGCTCCCCCTGTGTGCCGCCGCCGCCCCATAAATTACAACTTCTCTAGCAGTGTTTGTAATTACTCCTCTGTTCACTCCTCCGGGCGGGTTTCTTCCGGCTTACCTCCGCCCCTTGTGGGGACTACAATTATGGTCTTGCCGTCGTTTACTTCTTTGGTTTCCACCTTTACGCCGTGTATCTTTTTGAGCACGGTGTAGGCTATTCTCCTCTCGTGCGGGGGCATATTCTCGAGGTAGGACGGTCTTCCAAACTTCTTGGCCTTCCTGGCAGCTTCCCTCACGATCTTCTCTACCGTTCTCTCCCTTCGCTTCTGGTAGCCGTCTACGTCTATTACTACCCTTTTGTCACGGCCTTCCTCGCTTGCCTTACTCGAGATTTTCCCCACCATATATTCTAGAGAGCTGAGCATATCGCCCCTTCTGCCGATTATGAGTCCCTTTTCCTCGGCGCTTTTTATAACAAGTTTTACCCTGTCGGGGGTTTCCTCGAGCAGTACTGCGTATGAATTCAGAAAATACTTCAGAAGGTCTTCAAGTGTTTTCTTGGCGCGCAGGCCCTTTTCGCTCATCTTAGGGGTGCTCACGGTGACCCTGACACGGGCCATTTTGCTCCCTATTCCAAGCACGCCCTTGGATCCCTCTTGTAGGACTTCCACCTCTATATCGGTTCTTGCCACCCCCAGTTCCTCGCATGCGCTGATTGTGGCTTCAGACACTGTTTTCCCTTCTTTTTCGATCACTATAGGCATAGTTCTAAGCCCTCCCTTTTTTAGCTATGCGTTGATTGACCCAAAGCTGCTGGACAATTGACAGCAAGTTGCTCACAGTCCAGTACAGAATCAGACCCGAGGGCAGTCCCCAGAACATAACCGTGAATATGATAGGCATGTACTCCATCATCTTCATCTGCATGTTGTCGGCGCCTGGAGCCGTTGTCGGGGTGAGCTTCTGCGACATGTACCACGACCCCCCCATTACCAGGGGCAGTATCCTGAAAGGAATTCCTATGCCGGGGATATCGAAGAGGTACTCCGGCTCCGCCAGGTCGCCGATCCACAGGAACGGACTGTGGCGCAGCTCGATCGAGTACAGAAGCACGTCGTAAAGCGCTATGAAAACGGGGATCTGAATCAACATGGGCATACAGCCGCCCAGACTGCTGAGGGGGTTTATCCCATGGCTGGAGTAGATCTGCATCAGCTCCTGATTTTGCTTTGCTTTGTCGTCTTTGTACTTTTCTTTCATGGCGTCGATCTTTGGCTTAATGGCCTGCATTTTAGTCTGTATATTCTTCATCGATTCCATGCTTTTAATCGTAAGGGGAAGGAAAAGCACCCTTATTAGGACGGTGATCAGTATTATTGCCAGGCCGTAGTTGTCGAACCAGCCGTGGAAGACCTTGAGGAGGCTGAGCATCGGCCTTGCAAGGAAGCCCACCCAGCCGTACTGCACGGCGTTCTCAAGCCCCTTGCCTAAGGATTGGAGGTACTTGAAATCCATCGGGCCGAGGTACAGCTTCGAAGACTTCACCGAGACCTGCCCCGGGAGTATTATTTCGTTGGGGGGGTAGGAGAATGAAGCCCTGACGAGCTTGTTTCCTCCCGCGGAGTCGAAACGAAGATCGGTCTCCGCCCCAATTTCAGGCAGGTATGCGGCTATGAAGTATTTGTCGGCGAACCCGAACCACGTTGTGGCGCCCCTGAATTCCTCGGGCTTTTTGGGCGCCTTGTCCTTGCGCTCCACATCACCTGAGATAAGCGCAATGAACTTCCTGTTGAACTCGCTGTTCTTCTGCTTAGCCATCTCGGCAAGCCACACGACTCCGAGACTGTACCTCAGCCTGTTGGGGGTTTTGTTCGTCACTTCCACCCTGCTTTCGATGAGGTAGCTTCCGCTGTCAATGATGTATGTTTTTCTGATCTCTATTCCCTTTCCGGAGTCCCAGAGGAGATGAATTTCAGTGCCCCTGAAAATCTCTATCTCCCAAGGGCCTTCGTAGGTGAAGGGTATCGGGTACGGGATGTCCATGCCTTCGATAACTACGCGGCTGTTGTATGCGCCCGGCGTGTCGTGGAGCACGTCGACGGGCGGCGAGTATGGTTTTATGGTGCTTTTGTAGTCGGCAAGCTCCCATTTTGTTATAGTTCCGCCGAGTGTATCTATCACCCCCGTGTAAAGCGGTGTTTTGAGTGTTATGCTCCTGCTCTTTGCGGCGGCTGCGGGCTGCTGGGTTTTCTGTGGGGTAGGCGCCGGGAATCCCGCTCCGGTCTGGGTCGGCGGCGAGTACGGGGGCTGGCCCCATACGGGGCTTGCGGTAGGGACGGGCTTTTGCTCCGGGGATTTTTGTCCTTTTTTCTGGGAAAGGAAGTGGCTTGAGAGTATAATTATCAAAAATGATAGGATGAAAAATATTACGTAGTTCTGTTTCATACCGTCGTTTACCCGCCTCAGTGCTCAGTTAACCGGGTCGTAGCCTCCGGAATTGAACGGATGGCATCTTAGAACCCTTTTAAGCGCGTAAAAAGAGCCCTTGAGCAGTCCGTGTTTATTGTACGCCGATATGGCGTAGCACGAACACGACGGATAAAACCTACAGGATTTAGGAAGCAAAGGGGAGATAAAAAGTTTGTAGATTTTTATGGCCAGTACGGCAAAAGCCGTTAACCCTTTTCCAATCATCGCTGCTAAATCCAGGCTCCTTACAATCTGCTTGCGGCCTATGAGAGTCGCTCAAAGAGCTTGCCTATATCGTCCGTTGCCGTTTCGAGGTCCAGTTTGTGACTGTCCCCCTTTGCAAGCACAACTACGTCGTATGAATCGAAGATGTGTTTGTTGAGCCTGAATACCTCCCGTAATACTCTCTTGATTCTGTTGCGCTTAACCGCTCCGCCGCATCTCTTCGCGCTTACTATTGTGCCTAGTCGCGGATAGCCGAATGAATTCCTGTGGCAATATATTACGTAATGACTACTGTTGAGCCTTCTGCCCTTCCTTAAAACAGTTTCAAACTCAGAGCTTTTCCGGAGTCTAAACTTCCGGGGAAAGGAAGGCCCGGAACCAAGGGTCATTTTTTCCAGCGCTGGACAGTGAGTTTATGCCTGCCCTTAGCAATCCGCCTCTTAAGCACACGCCTCCCAGCCTTGGTGCTTATGCGCTCGCGGAAGCCGTGTTTCCGCATCCTCTTCAACTCGTGTGGCTGGTAAGTCCTCTTCATCTGCACCTCCGCCAGCATGAAAAGCTAACACGAAACGATATGGAGGTCAAGGCAGCTCCGGCGCTGCTTATTCGGGAGGAGAAGGCAATCCGGGGCTTAACTGTATGTATATCAGTGTGCAGGGCTCTGGGGGGGGGTGAAGTCCCCTGTATGTAAGCGCCGCCACCCTTCTACTTGCGGTTTTTGGGCGGGGCTGCGGTTTCCTTCCGGGACTCGTAGAGGGCATTTGTGTTTTGTTCTTGAGACTTTTCTCGGTATTTCTTGGGGCCGAACATCCACGCTATGCCTATGCTCAATTCATAGAAAACGATGATAGGGACGAGCATGAACATCATAGAAAGTGCGTCTGTAGTGGGGGTGATAACGGCGGCCGCTACCGCGCTTATTATAAGGGCGTATTTCCTCTTTCTCTTCAGCATATCCGCGTTCACCAGACCCAGGCGCGCAAGCACGAACGTCACCACTGGGAACTCGAACACGAGTCCGAAGCCCACCATAAGCGACATCAAGAACGAAAGCGCGCTCCCTATGGAGGGCATTGCCCGCACGTACTCAGAAGAGTACTTCCCAAGCAGGAACTCGAACGCAGGCGGGCAGGCCACGAAGTAGCAAAACCCCGCTCCCAGGGCGAAGAACAGGGTGCCGAAAAACACTAGGGGAACCGCTACACGCTTCTCTTTCTTGTACAGTGCGGGTGCGACGAACTGCCATGCCTGATACAGCACCACTGGGAACGAGGCCGCAAGGGCAGTGAAGAACGAGACTTTGAGATAGGTGGTGAAACCCTCGGCGGGGTGGGTAAAAATGAGCGTGCTTCCCTCAGGTAGGCTATCCAGTATCGGGCGCATGAGAACAACGAATATCCGCTCGGAAAAGGCGTATGCTGGGATGAAGAACACTAGTACCGCCAGGAGGGACTTTAGTATCCGCACCCTCGCCTCGGCCAGATGCTCGAGGAACGACATGCTCTTAGAGTTTTTCATACCGAGATTGTAACATTAACCGCGAGGGCATTCATCCTCAGTTGCCCCTTGTGGAGCTTTGTGCAAGCCCCCATTTCCTCTCGGCGCAGATTGACAACCCCCCCTCTCTCAAATATATTTAATCGTCCCGGTTACATAAAAAACGTATTTTCCTCTAGGAGTGAAAATTGAAAATATTGATAACGGACGGCCTTTCGCAAGAGGGTCTCTACGTGTTCAAATCCTACCCCGAATTGGAAGTGGATATTAAGAAAGATATAGGAAAAGAGGAGCTTCTGGGCATAGTGAGCTGTTACGAGGGGCTTATAGTCAGGAGTGGCACAAAGGTCACCAAAGACGTTATCGAGGCGGGAGGCGGCAGATTAAAGGTGATTGGAAGGGCGGGTATAGGCGTTGATAATGTGGACGTTAAGGCGGCCACTAAGAAGGGCATAGTTGTGATGAACACACCCGAGGCAAACGCCATAACCACAGCGGAGCACACAATAGCCCTCATGTTCGCTCTTGTAAGGAATATACCCCAGGCGCATTTTTCCCTGAAATCCGGGGAGTGGAAAAGGGAATTGTTCAAGGGCACCGAGCTGTACCAGAAGACCCTGGGCATTATAGGGCTCGGCAAGATAGGCAGGCTTGTTGCCGAAAGGGCCATGGGCATCAAGATGGAGGTCATAGCGTATGACCCGTTTCTTTCCGATGGGTCAGTTGAGAAGCTGGGCATAGAGCCTGTGAGCCTGGAGGGCCTGATGAGCAGGGCAGACGTGATCACCGTCCACACGCCCCTTACATCCGACACGAAGAACATGATAAATACTGAGTCCATATCGAAGATGAAGCGCGGCGTCATTATCATAAACTGCGCACGGGGGGGCATAGTGAACGAGGCGGATCTAGCCCGTGCCCTCAAGAGCGGGTATGTGGGGGGAGCCTCGATCGACGTTTACGAAAAGGAGCCCCCGGACAAGACCAACCCGCTTTTCTCCATCGATGCGCACGTCGTGCACACACCGCATCTAGGAGCCTCCACCACCGAGGCGCAGGCAAAGGTCGGAGTGGCGATGGCTGAGCAGATTGTGGATTTCTTTAAGACCGGCGAGGTGCGAAACGCCGTAAACATGCCATCGGTGAGCAGGGAGATCATAAAGGTGCTTAAGCCCTATCTGGTACTCTCCGAGAAGCTCGGGAAGCTGATGGGCCAGATTTGCCGAAGCGGCATCAAGGAGATCTCCATCGAGTACTCCGGCGAGGCTGCAGAATACGACACAAAGCCCCTTACCGTCTCGTTCATGAAGGGTTTTCTTACGCCCATTATGGACATACCGATCAACCACGTAAACGCCCTGGTCATAGCCGGGGACAGGGGCATCAGCCTTGTTGAGTCGAAGCACTCAAAGCCCGAGGACTACACCAGCCTGATTACTGTCAACATAAGGACCGATAAGGCTCGGCGCTCTGTTGCGGGGACGGTTTTCGGGGAGAACGAATTGAGGATCGTAAGCATGGCCGGCTTTTCAATCGACGCCGTTCCGGAAGGGTGCCTGCTCGTAAGCGAGAACTACGACGTCCCCGGGGTTATCGGCTCGCTCTGCACAAAGCTCGGCGAGCTTGGTATCAACATAGGCCGCATGCACCTTGGGCGCGAGAGCTTAGGCGGCAAGGCTATAGCGTTGATCAACATCGACTCCCCCGTGCCCGACGATGTGGTCGTAGAGATTTCCAAACTCCCTAATATAATCAATGTAACGCAGGTAGAGTTGTGACAAGATGCTTGAGAGATTCAGCCTTCCTCAGGGCGTAAAAAACTTCTCCCCTGACAGGGCTGAGGAGATAAAAAGAGTAGAAGATACCCTTCTCGGTGAGTTCAGCCGCTGGGGATACAGACCCGTCATAACCCCGCTTTTCGAGTCGCTGGAGTCCATACTCACCGGGCTCGGGGAGGATCTGAGGGAAAAGACCCTTAAGTTCGTAGACCCTGCCACCGGAGAGGTAGTCGCCCTCAGGCCCGACATAACCCCTCAAGTGGCTAGGATGGTGGCCGTAGACTTAAAGGAGCATCCCAAGCCCCTCAGGCTATGCTACAGCGGCAGGGTCGTGAGGTACGAGGAGAAGGGAAGCGGCAAGGAGCGCGAGGTGTTCCAAGTAGGTTGCGAGCTGTTCGGGCTCGAGGGCCCCGAGGCCGACGCCGAAATCATAGCCCTTGCGAGCAAGTCCGTTGAAAAGCTGGGCATAGAGAACCTGGTGCTGGACATAGGACACACGGGGTTTCTCCGCCACCTACTTGAGAAGACCGGCAAGTGCAGGGGGCGCATAGAAGAGGCCCTTAAAAAAAAAGACACCGAAGCCCTGAAGCTGGCCACTTTATCGGCTGCTCTTCCGGTAAAGATACGTGAGGCCGTGTGTGCGCTGCCGGAGCTTTTCGGCGGCAGGGAAGTGCTCGAAGCCGCCAAGAGAATCCCCATTTTTAAGAGGTATGCAAAGGAGATTGAAAACGTCCTTTCCATAGTGGACGAGTTCAATCTCAACTTCAGTGTGAACATAGACTTCGGGGAGTTAAGGGGATTCAATTACTACACGGGCGTCACGTTCGAGCTGATATCTCCAAACGCTTCTTCTCCCCTGCTCAGAGGGGGGAGATACGACATGCTGCTCGTCAACTACGGCTATGACGCTCCGGCTACCGGGTTTGCGGTGGACGTGGAGTCGGTCCTCGGCGTCATTAACTCGAGCTCAGAGAACCACTACGTCCATTTTGTGATTATTCCCAAGAAGCGGAGTCTCCGGCACGAAGCCATAAGGCTTGCCGAATGGCTTCGTTCAAGCGGGTTCAAGGTGGTGCTAGATATCAAGGCCGGCCCCAAACTGATCGAAAGGCGTCTCAGTGACAACTACCTTTCCAACTCCTACGGCGTTATCTTCATCGAAACCCCCACGAGGCTTAAGCTCGTCGAGTCCAGGAGCGGCTCAAGCAAGGAGTTCTCCAACCTTGAAGAGCTGCTGAAGGGGGGGATTTGAGCGTGCCCAACATTGTGGTGGTCGGCACTCAGTGGGGCGATGAAGGAAAGGGCAGGATAGTCGACCTCATCGCCGAAAGAGTGGAGATCGTCGCCAGGTACCAGGGCGGTGGGAATGCGGGCCACACGATAGTGCTTGACGGCAGGACTGTTATACTGCACCACATTCCCTCGGGCATTCTCAGAGAAGACACGCTTTCGGTAATCGGCAACGGTGTCGTGGTCGATCCCAAGGTGCTCACCGAAGAGATCCGCGGTCTAAGAGAAGGCGGATTCAGGATCGACAGCGACAACTTCAGGCTCAGCGAGCGCGCCCATGTGGTGATGCCCTACCACAGGGAGATAGACCTTGGAAGGGAGGAGATGCGCGGGGAATCTAAGATCGGCACTACCGGCAGGGGGATAGGGCCGGTGTACGAAGACAAAGTTGCGAGAAGAGGCATTAAGTTCTCGGACCTCCTGAGCCCTGAGGTCTTCTCGAAGCGGCTCCTCCAGGTGCTTGAGGACAGGAACCTGTACCTGACCCGAGTGCTCGGCAGGGACGAAATTCCCTTCGATCGGGTGTGCGACGAGTACCTTGAGTACGGCCGGCAGCTCAAGCCGTTTATATGCGACACCACCACTCTGCTTAACATGGGTGTGGGTGAGGGCAAGAGCATACTTTTTGAGGGGGCGCAGGGCACGCTCCTCGACATTGATTTTGGAACCTATCCATACGTTACCTCTTCAAGCGCCGGAGCGGCGGGGGCGTGTGTGGGCACTGGGGTGAGCCCAAGCAAGATAGACGTCGTGATGGGGGTCGCAAAGGCCTACATTACCAGAGTCGGCGGCGGGCCGTTCCCCACAGAGGTGGAAGGGGAGCCGGGCGAGAAACTCAGGACGCAGGGCGGCGAGTTCGGCGCCACCACGGGGAGGCCCAGGCGCTGCGGATGGTTCGACGCTGTGGCTCTACGCTACTCTGTGATGATTAACGGCATCTCGGGGCTTGCGCTCACCAAGATGGACGTTCTTTCGGGGTTCGATACTTTGAAGATATGCACCTCATACAAGTACAAGGGCGAGCATATTGAGAGCTTCCCTTCGAGTCAGGAAGTGCTCTGGAGCTGCGAGCCGGTGTATGAGGAGTTTCCTGGCTGGGAAGAGGACATATCGGGTGTTAGGGACATGGGGGATCTGCCCCCTGAAGCCAGGAGATATCTGGACGCCATAGAAGAGCTAACTGGGGTGACCATATGGATCGTCTCGCTCGGGCCGTCGAGAGACGAGGTGATTTTAATCAAAGACCCGCTTGGGTAATTACTCGTTGGAAGCAGTTTCAAGCTCCCTTTTTCTCATCCCTGTCTCCGTTTTATACCCCATTTATATCCAACCCTTAACGCCCGCTTAACGTTTCCTTCACGGCGCAGCCATGTAATAAAAGATGGGGTGCCTCCGGTGTACGGCGTTTATTTGGACTGTTAAACATATATTATTTGACCTTAATACTCCGTTGTAATATAATGGCATTATAGGGATACATGCCTACAGTTGTAGAAAACAAGCAGGGAGGAGTAGAAATGTTCAACAAGTTTTTTATATCTATAGTTATGGTAACGGCTCTTTGCTGTTTGGCGCTTCAGCCGGCAGCTGAAGCTGCGTCCAAAGGAAAAGAAGATACCAAGATAAGCCCCCACATAAGCGCAGTCGTGGAGTTAATGAGCTCGATGGGGATTACAAAAAGCAATGTCGGGGAGTTTGAGCCGAGGTCTTTATCCACGCAGCTTGTCAAGGTCAACGACGAAGGGGATATTCAGGCATATATATATGTCGAGGACGTGAACGAGTCGAACCTGAATGAGCTTGAAGGATTGGGTGTTGCGATTGAATTAGCCAACGACACGTACAACATCGTTCAGGGTTGGGTTCCTTTCGACGGCTTTGATGCGGTCGCAGCGCTTGATTTTGTCATAAAGATAACGACGCCGAGCTACGGGACGTCGCGAGCCGGCTCTATCCAAACCGAGGGAGACGCCGTGATGGGCTCAGACGACGTGAGGAGTATGCTAGGGATCGACGGCACAGGAGTACTGGTAGGGGCCATTTCCAATGGAGTGGACAATATGGCGGCGGCTATGGCCTCAGGCGACCTGCCCGGCGGCATACTGGTAAACCCGGCCCTTTCTGGAGGGGGAGACGAGGGTACGGCTATGCTCGAGATAATCCACGACATAGCCCCCGGAGCCGGTCTCGCTTTTTCAGGGGGCTTTGCGGGACTTCCCACAAGCTTGGAGTTTGTGGAATCGGTCGACTTTCTGGTTAATGCCGGAGCGCACGTAATCGTGGACGACGTAGGGTATTTCCTTCAGCCCTATTTTCAAGACGGTATGGTGGCCCTGGCGGCGGAGGCTGCCGTGGCACAGGGAGTGGTTTTTGTTTCTGCCGCCGGAAATGACGGACTGGCGCACTACCAGGGATTTTATGTGGATAACGATCCCATGGACGATACCCCGTTTGTTCCTGATTTAAACCCAGGAAACTTGCACGATTTTGGTCTCGCCGACGGTGGCTTGAGCGATCTGGAGATGTCGATATTAACGGTGGGGGAGCTAGGAATTATCCTTCAATGGGATGATGAGTTTGGACAATCTTCAAATGACTATGACCTTATAGTTCTTGATGCCGATACACTTCTTCCGTTTGTTGCTAGTGTTAATCCGCAACAGGGAAATGAAGACCCTATAGAGTTCGTTTCAATACCACCTTTAGGCGAAGTCCGGCAGTTTTTTATACTTATAGACCGTTTCTCAGGTGCCCCGAGAACCCTCGAGGTGTTCTTTAATGGGCCTGTGTTCGTCCAAACATTCAACGTCCCCGGTGACAGCATATTCGGCCATCCGGCGGCTCCGAACGTTCTCGGAATTGGAGCGGTTCCCGCCACGGGCGACATGTTTTGCTCTGATGCGGCGAATCCAAACCAGGTCGAGAGCTTCAGCTCCAGGGGGCCCTCAACCATTTCGTTCCCCGCTCCCGTGGAGAGACAGACACCGGCTGTTGTAGCCCCCGACGGGAACCACATAACGGGAGCAGGAGGCTTCGGTTTTGACGACGGAATGGGCGGCTTCGTTTTCTGCGGCACTTCGGCCTCCGCCCCTCACGCGGCGGGTGTCGCCGCCCTCGTATTGGAAGCCGACCCTGCGCTCACCCCTTTTCAGGTCGGAGAGGCCATACGGGACACAGCCGTGGATATATCGGACGGTATGGTCGCCTCGCTCTCAGGGAACGATGCGGTCTCCCGCAGCCTGTTTTACGACCCCAACTCAGGGTTCGGGCGTATTGACGCATTTGCCGCCGTGGAGGCTGTAACTCCTGAGCCATCACCCTCACCTTCGCCGTCTCCCACTGTAGATGGCAACGGCTGCAGCCTGGCCTCTACCGGCTCTGCGGCTGCCGTGCCCCTGTATCTGCTTCTGCCCGCAGTGTACGCGCTTGGCAGGAGATGGAGACTAAGAAAAAGCGCTTGAGGGGTTAGGGTTTCTCCCGCTGATTACCCGGCGTTATTTGCGCAGGCGCCGCCTGCGAAGGTACACGTGTATCAGATGAGGTGAAGCACCGCTCTGCCCTGAGAATTGCAAATCACCGATACTCATATACACTTACAATTTTGGCTCGTTCCCCGATCTACTCCCGGGGTAGGTAGCACGCCCAGATGACAGGAGAAAGGATAACCGAAGGCTGGTCCCGCGCCCTCAGTCTATACGAGACGACCAAAACCCTTTCGGTTGTGGAGCACAGCTACACGAACGGCCGCGAGCGAAATACGTTCGTGAGCCGGGAGCATGGCTTCAGGATCTCATGGCCCAACGGGTGGGGTGTGAATTGGAGTCTCAACGGGTTTTATAAGAGGCAGGTCGCACTCGGCGGGAGCGTCGATATGCCCCTTGTTTTGATTCCCGACTCCCTGTACGGGGGGTTCCGGCCCGCCGTGGCCGTGGCGACCGAAGTGGGCGTCAATATTGACATCGAGACCTATATATCAAGACACATAAGGAGCGGTGAAGACGACCTGGTGGAGGTTATAAGGTCGATAGGGGCTGATTTAGGTTCTGTGCTCCATTTCTTTCACCTGCGGCCGTTCAAGGGGCCTTCGCACGAGAGGGTGTTCAGTATACACAAACTGGTGCTCACCCGCGACAAGGCCTATATAGTCACCGCTATGCATATAGCCGAAAATGCCCTGGTTAGGAACGATAAGCTGAAAAGCGACCTCGAAGCGATACTTAACTCTTTCTCGGTTGTGAACTTTTAGCGTCAGTCCTCTTCCACCAGCATAGCTTCGATGTCGTTTCGGAAGTTGTAATAAGCGGTCTCCATGCGCCTTCTATAAATACCCGTAACTTTAAGCCGGTCTCCCTCATTTACATCAAGGTGGCCGAGTGAGAATACGCCTACGTAGTTGCCGTCTCTATCGGCGAGCTTGAAGATCGTGTACTCCACCTCGACGTCACCGGCTGTCATCTTTTCAGTGGATACGTCCCACACCATGCCTTTTACTACGAGTGCCGCGCTGTCATAAATAATCGGGTCTAACAGTATGGCAGTTATATCCATTTCTCTTGCGAGCATGGCGACCTCCGGGTCTTTCCACTTTTGCGTGCACCCGCTCGAGAGGGCAATTATAACCGCCGTAGCTAAAAATAATCCGGTTGTGCGCATGTTACCTCCAATGATCGAATGAGACGGAATTCGCCTTGTGCTATCATCATCCCTTCACACAATCGCAGTATGAGCAGACACACTTTTGGTCTGTGTACTGGACTGCACAGGCTTTGCTGCAATACGGTTTGTCTTCTTGGGTAAAGGACGTATGTCCAATAACTAAACAGGAGCAGCTCGGTCTCGTGCATTTAACGATATTTCCCATATGCACAAAGCTCCTTCTATAATAATATTCCCCCTTCCGCATTAACAATATACCCCGTATCGTCCTATTGTTAAAGTCATCCGCCTCTCGACGGCCATCTTAACATCGGGTCGGGTATATTTTGATGGGGTAGGCGGGCTCCTCTCGCCATATTGAGAAATCTGTTAGTATTACTGCGATTGAGGGGGAAGTGGATATTACATTGATTCGGAGTGCCCTGCTTACATGGTTTTGAAGATTTTCAATTCAACGACCGATGAGCTTCTTGCTGAGATAAAAAGCTACACCGTATCTCATTATGTCGTAACGGGGGATGATATAATCTGGGCGATCTGGATTGACGCTCCTTTTTCCTCCCCGAGTGATCAGACAGAGCCGTTCAGGCTTCACGACATAAGGGATAACGGCGAGGAGACGGTCTACGACGACGGCTGGCTGAAGGACGTCGCCGGAACGCGTCCCGACATAGCCGTCAGGATTCTTAGCAAGAGAAGGACAGATTCTTAAGATTCGGGCTGCTTTTTCTTTGTCTCGTACGCCTCTATTATGCTCCTTACGAGCGGGTGTCTAACGACGTCCTTCTTGGTGAGGTTGACCGTTGTGATGCCCTCGATTCCCTGAAGGAGCTCCGCCGCCTCTCTCAGTCCCGAGGTTTCTCCCGTCTCAAGGTCTACCTGCGTCAGGTCTCCGGTGATTACGGCCTTTGAGCTGAACCCCAGCCTTGTTAGGAACATCATCATCTGCCTGGAAGTGGTGTTCTGCGCCTCGTCCAGTATCACAAATGCGTCGTTGAGCGTCCTGCCCCTCATGAAGGCGAGCGGGGCTATCTCGATCACGCCTTTCTCCATCAAGCGGGACGCCTTCTCGAAATCGATCATTTCGTACAGGGCGTCGAAAAGGGGACGGAGGTAGGGGTCTATTTTCTGCGCTAGGTCGCCGGGCAGGAACCCGAGCTTCTCCCCGGCTTCCACGGCCGGTCTCGTCAAGACTATCCTTGAGACTTCACGGCCGACGAACGAGGAAACGGCCATTGCCATTGCCAGGTATGTTTTGCCCGTGCCTGCGGGGCCGAGGGAGAAAACGATGTCGCTGCGGCGCATGGCGTCGATGTAGTACTTCTGCCCCAGGCTTTTAGGGGCGATGACGCGCTTTCGGGTGGATATGCATACCGTGTCGAGGAAAATGTCCTCAAGAGGGGACTGGTTCTCCTGGACTATCCTCGCGGCAAGCTCGATGTCTCCGGGCACCAGCGTGTAGCCCTTCTGCACGATGCGGTAAATCTCGTTCAAAAACCTCTCGGCCGAGGCAGTCTTAGTTGATCCGCCTTTCACGCTCAACTTCCCACCGCGGGAGTATATCTTCACTTTGAACAAGCCCTCGATTTCCTTGAGGTTCTCGTTGTTCTCGCCGTAGAGTTGCGTGAGGAGGTGGCTGTCGTCGAAATGGAGCTCTTTTGTGGTCTCGGTTTCAGTTCTCGGTGTGTCTTGCATAGTCTCTATTTGCGAACCTCCTCGAAGGCGGAAGATACTAACCCCGCCGGGTTTCTATCCGGTGATTTCAATGTATACGAACAAGGGAAAATGAGTCGCTCCGTATGGAGAGCGCCGGGAATCCGGCGTTTAGAATGGCGGTTTACTCTAACGTGTTTAATCAATGCTTCTAGTGACTTACCTCCGCGCTCAGGGGCATCGAAGCCCTGCTGAGTCTCGATACATTAAAGCTATTATACCAAATAGTGGGGAATTATAAAGCTCCCACTGCGGGTTTGCACAGACCGCGGCGTGTGATCTGTTCCCACCGGGTATGCAGGATTTGGGGTCATTCGCACCGGTGAACCGCGTCCATTGCGCACCAACCTCAATTCAAACGGCAGTATAATTCATTCGGGGGCTTCTTGGGCGTCAGGGGTTTCAAAAGTGTTAATAGGAGGTTTGTACTGCTCGTCTGGGATTTTATTATGAACTATAGCAATGAACTGATTGTGGGTTTTGATGCCAGGGAGATGTGGTCAGAAATTGGAGATTCGTGGGATGATTTGCGCAAGAACGATTACTTATACCTTCTCGATGTAGAAAGAGTTTTTTCAACGGATAACATGATTTGGAATCCTGCCTATGTAGATCTATACCGGATAACAAAATCCCATGTTTTGAATTTTTATACAAGCCCTTATGGTTATTGGGAAAACTTAGCTAAGCTGGAGGAATTTCTAGAGCAATATAGAAGCGAACTGAAGTCGAAAAAGTACAACATAGTTTTGTTTACAATGATTGCAAGTGCTTGCAGCCTAAAGGACTTAAGACGTTGGGATGCCGATGACATGAAACTAAACAGTAAGGACGATGAACTTCGAAAAAAAAGTATAGAGTGGGCCAGAGAAAGAGGTGTGAAGATTTCGTGGGATGATAGCTGGAACCTACTCGGATATGACGTTGCAAATCATGCTGGGAGTATAAGTGGGCTTTCCAACACTGGTTTTAATACGGAAGATAGAGAAACGCTTAGGGAAAAATGGGGACCGCATTTAAATGAGCACCATCTGTTTGACGACGTTTCCAGGGCCGTCGAGTTCAAGGAGTTTATCGATGAAGAAGTTCCAGAGCACGCCCCGTTTTATATATACGGCATTAGGCTTGTAAAAGAATGGGTGGGGTAGCAGCCCTATGTTTAGGACATCTGACCTTTTTGAGGTGCTAACGATTTGAGTCCTTCCTGCTGTAGACCCTCCCCTCTTCCAATGTTATAAAAAACTGTATAATTGAATCGGCAAACTGCCCGGGGGGTATTGCACACGAGGTATGAAGAGAAGGCTCTATACGGCTCTGTTCCTGGCGTTTTTCTTCGGCGCTATTTTTTATAAGTCCATAGACCGGTACCCGCTGCCTGTTGGGGAGATGTATCTCAGGCTTATACTTGCCTTTTGTACCGTTGCTTTCGCTTCGCTGCTGAGCGCTGTGGCCACGATGGGCTCATTGTCGAAGGCGGGGTTGAAAATCCTGCTGGTGGCAATTGTTACCGGCCTGCTGCACCCCTATCTCGTAATACGCGCCTCCATTTTGGTTCTTGAGACAACGAATGGGCTTGAGGTCTATATAATGGGTTACGGAACGACCGTCGCTTTGTTCACGGTCGTGGTGCTCATTATACTGGCCGTCGAGACCGCTGTATTGAGCGCCGTTTTCATGCGGATTTTACCCCCTGACGGGCTTCTAAGCATCAAAGAAACGGTTATGAGAACGGTGACTTTCGCATCGGTTTTTTTTCACCCTATACTCATATGGTACGGGTTGAGCAACGCCGAGCTGAAGCTCTTTTCCCAGCTGATTATCTCGCACACCTTGGCTTCGATTGCGATCGTATATATAGTGGTCCGCTGGAAAAAGGCGTCGGTATTGATAATGTACCTCGCCGCGGCCGTTTTGATCGACTGCGCCGTTATCGTAGCTCTAACTTAGACGTGGGGGAGGAAATTTTTGAGAGACAACCGGGCTCTGTATATTGAAATCGCGAGCGCTCGACTCGGGTAAGCGGTATGCCGTATCGGTCTATGGTGGAAGCCGTTCAAAACCCCTCAAGGGCAACATCGGGCTATTAAAGCATAAGGTTGAACACAGAGGAGTCGATCACTACCATGTCCCTGAGCTTTTCGTGCACTCTGATATTGATCCTGTCCCCGTAGCGAGAAAGACGCTTAAGCAGCTTGTCGAGGTGCATCAACTGAGACTCGTGGAACTCTTCGATGTGCAGGGTTACAGATGAGGTGGTGTTTTCGAGAACCTTCTCCAGGTGGTGGGCTATGGGGTCGAAGAAGTCGCTTCCCAGCCTGCCCTTGAGCGAGATCGATAGGTTAGCGGCGGTGTTTTTAACCTGATGCAGCGATACCTCAAGCGCCCCCCGGCTCAGGTATCGGCTGAAGGCCTTTTCGATCAGCCTGAGATAGCTAGGGGTCATTTGCTCGGACTCTTCGGTTTGCTCGATAAAGTAGCGGTCGAAGTACTCCCTCATCGTTATGCCGAATATCCAGTCCCTGATAACCATGCTCATCAAGCGGGGTCTCCTGTAGGGGAGAGAGAGGAGAAAGTGCATAACTCGCTTGAGTCCTCCACCTGCTATGCCCTTGACTAAGAACCTTCTCAGGATTTTCAGCTCCTGTAAGAAAGAGTAGCTCCTGTATGTAACGGGGTTTGTGAAATACTCGGTTTTATTCTTAATGCGCTCGGCTATGTTTTTATCAGTGAGTAGGCGGGAGTACAGCTCCCGGTAGCCGCTGACCATTTCGTCATATCCCATACCCTTCGGGATGAGGTTGGTAGCCAGTTTCGTGTTATCGCTGCTGCTTGCCTCAGGTATTATCCTCCCTTCCTTCTCAAGCCGCTCGTAAAGGGGCGTTTTGGGCACCGCCATCAAGAGTCCTATCATAGCGCCCTGAATCCCGGATTTGGTGATAAAACGGTACTGCAGGTCGAACGTGTCAGTTGTGTCGTTGTCGAAACCGATTATGAACCCCGCCAGTATGTCGATCCCGTAGGAATATATGTGTCTTACAGACGTGAGGATGTCTTCGCGGGTGTTTTGGAATTTCTTTGTTTCTTTGAGGCTTTCCTCGTCGGGGGATTCGATGCCGATGAAGACCCATCCGAAATTCGCCTCACGGAAGAGACGGAGGAGCTTATCGTCCTGCGCCAGGTTGAGGGAGGCCTCGGTGCCGAAGTGGAACCAGTAATTGTGCTTGCGCTGGTAGTCCCGTAAGAAAGCGAGCAGCTTTTTCGCTTGGGGCTTGTTCCCTATAAAATTGTCGTCGACGAAAAAGGCGCTGTGCACGTTATGCTCGCGCAGGAGGTCGAGTTCCCTGCCGATCTGCTCCATGGATTTGGTGCGCGGCTTGCGCCCGAACATAACGATGATATCGCAGAACTCGCACAAAAAAGGGCAGCCCCTTGAGAACTGCATGCTCACGGACTGGTACTTCTCCAGTTTCAAGAGGTCGAAGCGCGGCGCCGGGCTGTCCTCGAGCGATACCTCGCCAGTTTCGTGGTAGAGCTTTTGAGGGGAGCCCTGCTCGAAATCACTGCAGAACTCCTTCCAGATGTACTCGGCTTCTCCGGCCACTACGGTGTCGGCGTAGGTTTCGTATTCCTCGGGGCAGAGCGATGCGTAGCTTCCGCCCGCTACAGTAAAAAACCCTTTTCCTTTGTAGAATGTCAGCAGCTCTTTTTGCCTGTTGAACTGGACCCCCATCCCGCAAACCCCTATGATGTCGGCTTGGGGATCGAGGGGTATGGACTCGATGTTCTCGTCTATTATCTCGACTTCCCAGTCCTCCGGGCACAGCGCGGCCAGAGTGGCCAAACCCAGCGGAGGATTTACCGTCCTTTTGTTGGACAGAAGCTCATCTATTGCAAACCTCAGGCTCCAGAAGCTCTCGTGGAACTTCGGATTGATTAATAATAGTTTCATTTTCATTGACCCTTTCTGTCTCCAGCCTCCAAACTTCCTTCGAAGGTATTGTATTACTTTTCGGTGAAACTTGCAAGAGAAAAAACCCAAACTTCGGTTAAATCCAATTTGACGACGTTAAACATATAAGTGTTTTGCTCACAAAGCGGGGAGCAGGAACAATGGTTATTGCTACCCCACGTAAAATACCTGAGTTTTGTGTGTTATCAACTTTTGGTTTTTTCCCCCCGGGTTGTAACGGAGCAGCTATTGGGGTTAGAGGAAAAAGGCCGCGTGTGGGGCAGGTATTTTAAGAGCAGGGCCCGGGCCCCGTTGCGCCCTATCTAATTAACACATTTCCTTTGATTTTTCGACTAAAGAGTAGGATTATATATGTGAAATCGCTCATCTGCCTAAGCGCACCGGAGCGTTCAGGCCCTAGGTTTTTCAAATTAACCCATGTTTTCGCCCCTTAGCAAGGGGGCTTAATCATACCGGGATTTGTCATGAGCATGATGGTTATAGTCGGTGGGATAATCGTCCTCCTATTTATTGGGTTCCCCTTATTCTCTTTCCTTAAGCATTTGAGGAAGAGGAGATCCTCGGCCGGCCATCCGGGCTTGATGGACGATTACATTAAGATTCTGGCGGAGCTCGAAGTAAAAAAGATGAAGAAGCAGGATGAAGAAGGGGCAGCTGCGGTATCGGGCACCGGTAAGGCCAGGGCCATGACGAACCGGCAAACGAATTCGAAGTCCGCCTCCGGAATCGCTAAGGTTCCAGCAGTCAATCCCTCGACCGGTAGGGCAAAGACCATGGCAAAGAAAGTGCCCAAGCCTCCCGCCGTGAAGGGTTCAGGCATCATAAAAGTAAGGCCCTCCTCCGGTCCCCACGAACTGAAAAAGTAGACGGGTAAAGCAAAACCCATTACGAAGAAGACCCAGAGCGCCAAGAAGCCCCCTCCGATCCACTAGCCCCCGTGTATTTTGCTCTGGTAGTGCAGAGCGCTCCATAGCTCGGGCTGCCGGCACGCCTGACCGCTCGTTATACAAAGTAGTTTGAGGGGTCTATTAATGTTAATCTTATAGGCGCTATGAGCACAGCAGGTCTCCAGGAGGTTTACAAATGCATTCACTGCGGTCTGTGCCTGCCCGAGTGTCCTACGTACCGGATTACCGGGCTTGAGACCGAATCCCCCAGGGGGAGGATACACCTTGCCAGAGCGCTGCTCGAGGAGAGGATTGAGCCGGGCGACGTTTTCTCTTCCCACATGTACCTGTGTCTTGGCTGCAGGGCGTGTGAGAGCGCGTGTCCTTCTGGTGTGAAGTTTGGGAAGATCCTCGAGGCCTCGAGGGAGGTGATCGGCCTTCCCGGCTCGGCGGCGGGCAGGTTCTTTTTAAGGCTTGTACTCCAGAGCATTCTGCCCAGCCCCCGGAGGCTGAGATGGCTTGCGACCGCACTCAGATTATACAGCAATTCCCCCTTCAGAAGGCTGCTCAGGGCGGTGCTGCCCGCGAGGCTCAAAGACCGTGAGGCCCTTTTGCCCGATATTCCACGGCGGTTTTACTCCCCTCAACTTGAGACGCTGCCCTCTGAGGGGAAGAGACGCTACAGGGTGGCTTTTCTTTCGGGCTGTATTACGAGCGTGCTGTTCCCCGGAGTGAACGAGGCAACGGTGAGGGTTCTGCAGCGTAACGGGTGTGAGGTGTTTATACCTAGCGGACAAACATGCTGCGGGGCTCTGAATGTACACAACGGAGGGGACGGTGGGGTCGTAAGGGAAATGGCCAGGAGGAATGTGGAGGCGTTCACGTCCGGCGAGTTCGACGCTCTTATAGTGAACTCGGCGGGCTGCGGGGCTCATATCAAAGAATACGGCGAGCTTCTTACCGACGACCCCGAATACGGGGAGAGGGCCTCGAAGCTAAGCGGCAAGGTAAGGGACATAAGCGAGTTCCTCACCGAAATCCCTATCAATAAAAACCTCGGCACCGTCCCGGTTAAAATCACCTATCAGGACCCATGCCATCTGGTGCACGCCCAGGCCGTTTCCGCCCAGCCCAGGGAGCTTATTCGCGCCATACCCGGTGTTGAGCTCACGGAGATGGAGCACCCGGATCGATGCTGCGGGAGCGCCGGGATATACAACGTATTGCAGCCCGAGATGTCCGGGGAGGTTCTTGAGGAGAAGATCGAGAGTATTAAGGCCACCGGAGCCGCTGTGGTCGTGGCGCCCAATCCCGGATGCATGCTGCAGATCGGTAACGGCCTAAAACGCCGGGCGCTCGATACGGAGGTGATACACATTGTTGAGCTTCTGGACAGGGCGTAC
>JADFKM010000076.1 GCA_022564935.1 Candidatus Dadabacteria bacterium | reverse complement strand
TCGGTGGGCCTAAGTGGGCCAAGCTCGAATACGGCATAAGGCCTGGGCGGGGCCAGCTCGCAGTCCGAAAAGAGCTTGATACGTTCGCCAACCTGAGACCGGCAGTTGTGTACCCGTCCCTGGCCGACGCCTCAACGCTTAAAAGAGAGGTCGTAGAGGGGGTTGACATAATGGTGGTGAGGGAGCTCACAGGCGGGATATATTTCGGCTCGCCCAGCGGTATCGAAGACATGCCTGATGGCCAGAAGCGGGGAGTAAACACGCTCGTCTACACTACCGGAGAAATAGAGAGGGTGGCCAGGGTGGCGTTCGGGATCGCAATGAAGAGGCACAAATTGCTCACCTCGGTGGACAAGGCCAACGTGCTCGAATCGATGGAGCTGTGGAGGACGACGGTGTCGAAAGTGGGCGCTGAGGAATTCCCCGAAATCGAGCTTGAGCACCTCTACGTGGACAACGCCGCCATGCAGCTCATACGCAGGCCCGCCTCCTTCGACGTAATTCTCGCTGGAAACATGTTCGGAGACATCATAAGTGACGAGGCCGCACAGCTCACTGGCTCCCTCGGCATGCTCCCCTCGGCGAGCATCGGCGAGGACGGCGCTATATACGAGCCGGTGCACGGAAGCGCGCCGGATATTGCGGGGCGCGACATCGCAAACCCCATCGCTTCGGTGCTCACCACAGCGATGATGCTCAGGTATTCGCTAAGTAGCGTCGATGCAGCCGCCGATATAGAAAACGCAGTCAGCGCCGTGCTCGAAGGTGGGCTGCGAACGGCCGATATATTCGAGGAGGGTACACTGAAGACGGGCTGCAGGGAGATGGGAGCGGCGATAATAAAGCAGATATTGAAATAACGGCGTACAAACATCCAAAGCCGTATGTTCCGACGACCGACACAAAAAATTAGTTATATTATAGGGTAAAGTGAGAAGCGAGACCGATATACAATCCTTAAACAAGATCGATTATCCCGCCAGCGACGGGGCGATACAATCACTCCTCGACCATATCGAGGCAGGAAACAGTCCCATACACTTGAGCGGTCTGCAGGGCACCTCGAAATTCTATTTGCTCCACCGCATACACATGGCCGCCGGTAGACCCATTCTCCACATTGTCCCCGACTCAGATTGCGCAGAGGAGGCGGCCGCAAACATAGCGCACTTCTTCGGTGAGGCCCCCGCCGTGCTGAGGAGAAGGGAGTGGTTAAAAAAAAGCCCCCTCTTCCCAACCCACGACCCGGAAACAGCGCGCAGGCTCCACTGGCTCCACTCGGCCCGCAGCAAAACTGTGGTCGTGGCCGAGGCGCCGGCGCTCCTCGACAGGACAATGCCCCGAAGCAAGCTCGATGAAAGCACTCTGGAACTGTGCGTGGGAGCCGCCGCGTCCCGCGACGAGCTCCTAGCGCGACTAGCTCAAATGGGCTACATCGAGGCTGACTTTGTCGAAAGAACAGGAGAGGTGAGCAGGCGCGGCTCTATCATCGACATCTTCCCACCGGGGCTTGAGAACCCCATAAGGGTCGAGACGGCGGGTGACGAGGTATATTCCATGCGGCATTTTTCCGTCGCCGACCAGAAATCCATCGGAAAGACCGCCGCAGTCACCGTTCTCCCCGTTAGTGAGGTGGTGCTTACCGGGGAAGCAATCTCCCTAAGCCTGGAGCGCATCAGGCTAAGGGCCGCCGAGATAGAGGCACCTGCGAGCGCAAAACTCTCACTACTCGAGAAAATCGAGGCGGGCCGCAGGGTGAGCAACATCGAGTGGCTCCTGCCGTATTTCTACGAGGAGACCGGAACGGTTTTCGACTATTTGCCCGAAAACACACTGGTCGTCCTCGACGACTATCACGCCGTCAGGAAGAGCCTGGACGGAGCCGCGGCCTCCCTGCCCGAGGCGGCTCTTACGCTTCGGAACCGGTTGAAGATCCCACCGGATATACCACAACTATACCTCGATGAAAAGTGGCTTGAAGACAAGCTGGCCAATCACCCCTCACTTCACATTGAGGAAGTTGAGATTAGGGATCATGACAGCATACGTGTAGGGTTCCACACACTGGCGCCGACGGCTCCGAGAGCAGACGAATACACGTCCCCGTTCGACCGCCTGGAGGAGATGGCCCGCGAATGGAGAGAGCAGCGGTACGATGCGGAGCTGGTAACCCACACGGATGCGGAGAGAAAGAAGCTTACTCAAATCCTCAAAGACAGGGGGTTAAAAAGCCTCAAAGTCACCACAGGAACGCTTACCTCCGGGTTCGTGTTCCCCGAGGCCGGGGTGGCAATTGTCACCGAGAAAGACATATTCGGACAAAAGAAAAAGTTCACCCCCGCGATACAGGCCGTCCCCTCGGCGTTCATAACCTCTTTCAGCGAGCTTAAGCCCGGGGATTACATAGTCCACCGTGACGTGGGGATCGGCATATTCCGGGGGCTTCACAGGCTTGAGTTCGGCGGCAAAGAGGGCGACTTCATAGAGTGCGAATACAGGGACGGCGACAGGATATACGTCCCGGTGGAAAACCTGAAGCTGGTTCAGCGCTACATGGGGAGCGGGGAGCGCCGGCCGAAAATTGACAAGCTTGGGCAAAAGAGCTGGGAGAGGGCGCTCAAAAGGGTCAAAAAGGCGGTGGCCAACATAGCAAGGGAGCTCATAGAGCTGTACGCCAGGAGGAAGTCAGAGGAGGGGTTCCGTTTCTCCAAGAACGACACGATGTTCAGGGAGTTCGAGCTTTCGTTCCCGTACGAAGAGACACCCGACCAGGAAGCCTCCATCGCAGACGTCTACGACGACATGGAGTCACGCATGCCCATGGACAGGCTCATCTGCGGCGACGTGGGATTCGGAAAAACGGAGGTGGCCATAAGAGCGGCCTTCAAAGCGGTGATGGACGGCAAACAGGTCGCCGTGCTCGTGCCCACGACGCTGCTGGCCTACCAGCACTACATCACCTTTTCAAACAGGCTCCGGGACTACCCCGTGACGGTCGAGATGCTCTCGAGGTTCAGGACACAGAGCGAAGTGAGCGAAATACTGGAAAAGCTGAAACTGGGGAGTATTGATATCGTCATCGGCACACACATGCTCTTAGGAAAGCGGGTCGGTTTCTCCGACCTGGGCCTGGTGGTAATAGACGAGGAGCAAAGGTTCGGCGTGGCGCACAAAGAGAAGATGAGAATGCTCACCCGCGGGGTGTGCGCCCTCACACTTACCGCCACTCCTATACCCAGGACACTGCAGATCTCCCTTACCGGCATAAGGGACACAAGCGTGATAAACACACCCCCTGAGGGCAGGCAGTCGGTCGAGGTAAGCGTCCACCAGTACAGCAAAACGGTCATTAAGGACGCAATAGCTCGCGAGCTCCGCCGCGGGGGAGCCGTGTTTTTCGTCCACAACAGGATATTCGATATCCACCACTTCGCAGACGAGGTACGGAGACTGGTTCCAGAGGCGCGGGTGGAAGTCACGCACGGAAGGATGAGAGAATCGGAGCTTGAGAGCGCCATCTCGAGATTCATACGCGCCGAGACCGACGTGCTCGTCACCACCGCCATCGTGGAGTCGGGCCTGGACATACCTCATGCCAACACTATTATCGTGAACGATGCCCACACCTTCGGCCTGGCCGACCTCTACCAGCTCAAGGGAAGGGTGGGACGCTCAAGTGAAAAAGCGAGGGCGCTGTTCCTCGTTCCAAGCCCAAGCTCCATCACGCCCCAGGCTCGCAAGAGGCTTCGCGCCATCACGGAGCTAAAGGAGCTGGGCTCGGGCTTAAAGCTCGCCCTCTCCGACCTGGAGATACGTGGAGCAGGGAACCTGTTCGGCCCCGAGCAGTCAGGTCATATAGCGGACGTCGGGGTCGAAATGTACCTGGACATGCTCGATAGTGCCATAAAAAAGATCAATAACACAGGAGAGGCGGTTGAGATCGAGCCCGAGGTCACCACCCACCTCCCATGCTTCATACCCGACGGCTACATCTCTGAGGGCGCCGAAAGGCTCCTTTTCTACAAGCGGCTCTCCGGCGCGTCGACAAAGCGTCAGCTCTCGGTAATAAGGGGGGAGATGAGGGACAGATTCGGAAAGATTCCGGCTCCCGCAGAGAACCTGCTCCAGGTTGTGGAGCTAAAAATTGTGATGAAAAACCATCTTATAGAAAAAATGGAGATAAATGAAAAAGATGCTGTTATAATATTCCATAAAAAATCCAAGCACTTCCAAAAATTCGCACCAGACGGAAGGTGCGGGATAGATTTAAAGCCCGGCGCGATGCCTAGCTCCATCAGCAGGAAGCTAAGGGAGCTCATTAACGACAAGGCGCCCATCGGTACCCAAAAACATTGAAAACTAAACCAACACAAAGGGGAAACATTATGAAATATTTACTGACGGCAATTATGATGGTTGCAGGAGCCGCCCTTGGATGCGGCCAGAGCGATAACGCTCAGCAGACCAAGGCAAAAGCCGCAGCAGCAGACTCGCCCGAAGCCGTAGCTAAGATAGGCGAAAGGGCGATCACGATGAATGAGATCATGGAATCCATTGAGGCGACCAATCCCAGGTACAAAGCCCTTATCGGCGCCTCTCCCGATAAACTGAAAGAATACATCGACGGCTACGTGAACCAGGAAGTCCTGTACCTGCATGCTGAAAAACAGGGGGTGGGCAACTCCGAAGAGGTACAGAAAAACCTGACAACCTACAAAAAGCGTCTCATGATCAGAAACCTGACACAAACCGCTATCCCTAAACAGTTCAGCGATGATGAGATCAAAAAGTACTACGACGAGCACTCAGACTTGATGGTGCAGGTAAAAGTCAGCCAGCTCTTGATCACAGCCAACACTCAAAACGGCGTTACGAAACAAATGGCGCTCGAGAAAGCCAACAAAGCGTACGAAAGAGCCTCAGCCGGGGAAGATTTCGCAAAACTGGTGCGGGAGCTCTCCGACGACCCAAGGTCGAAGAGACAGGGCGGAGATATGGGCTACGTCGGAAAAGGCAGGTTCCCCGCCAATATTGAAAGCGTTCTGTTCTCGCTCAAAGAGGGCGAGGTCAGCAAACCTATCGAAGTCCAGCGGGGCTATGTAATTGTAAAGGTAACCGGAGGCATCAAGCCGATACCCTTCGATCAGGTCAAGGGCAAGATTCAAACTGATCTCCGAACCAACTTTTTAAACGACTACATAGCTAACCTCAAGAAAGAGTTTAACGTTGTGGTGTTCGAGGATACAATACTCAAGCAAGCTGGTGCGAGCTCACCGGAGGCAACGATCCTGCCCGTGGGTCAAGGAGTAAGGCTCAAACCTGGAGAACGGGGAGATGCAGGGAAAAAATGATCAGCATTTACCGTATACAGACCATTTTCACGGCGTTTTTTTTGCTGGCCCTTGCCGTCCCTAGAGCCGTCTCAGCGGTGGAAGTGATAGACCGCGTGATAGCGGTTGTGAACACCGATGTAATCACACTCTCCGAGCTGAGGGAGCTTGTCGTGTCGATGAACGAGGACCCCGATGATGCAGAGATGACGAACAGAATTCTTGATCAGCTGATAGAGCAAAAGATACTCGTGCAGGAAGGGAAAAAGCTCGGGACCACCGTCACCGAAGCCGACGTGGACCTTGCCATAGAAGACGTCAAGCTCAGATACAAGCTCACAGACGAACAGCTCACCGAAAGCCTGAAAAAAGAAAAGGTGACAATGGAGGCCTTCAGGTACCAGTGGAAGAGCCAGCTCTTGAACCAAAGGATAATGAGCAAGCTAATAGGAGGCACCATAGCAGTTACAGAAGAGGAGATAATCGAGGAGTACGAAAAGAAGCACGGCCCCGTCTCGGGAGACGTGGAGACCCGCATCTCGCACATCCTAATCATCACAGCCCTCGACATCGAAGACCCGGCGGCACTTGCAAGCGAGGTATCGGAGCTGGCAAGGAAGGGCAAGAACTTCGACAAGCTCGTTAAACAGTACTCAAAGGACACCGCCTCGGCGGAAAAGGGCGGCGACCTGGGGTATTTTAAGAAGGGGGAGCTTGTAGACGTTTTGGAAGAGGCGATAAGCAAGTCTAAAAAGGGCGATATCGTTGGGCCCGTAAGGTCGAACGCAGGTTATCACATAATCAAAGTCACCGACAGACGCAAGAGCGGCGAGGTCGTGATGGACGAGTTCTACAAGGAGCAGATAAGGGAGCAGATCTACAAGGATAAGGTAGCCGAAACGCTGGACACCTGGCTTGAGGACGTAAAGAAGGCCGCATACATAGAGAAGAGGCTTTGACTCCTACCTTGCAACAATAGGTTTTCCTTACCTATGTATAACCAAGAGACGGCACCGACAACGAGCAGTGCGGTATAAACATTCCAATGTAGCGGGTGCAGCCGATAAATCGCGGGCTTCCCGTCTGTCCGCTCAAACCGTCCCCTTAACGGGAAGGGCGTATTCCCCGCAAGGGGTTAATCAACAACTAACCGTCCTAAACCAACGCGCTCTTTTTAATTTGCCGGTTTTTTAATCAATTGCCCTCCATATATATGCCGGTACAATCGGCTCCGAATCCAAGCCTTGTCCCAACGCACCAAACTAGCGTGGGCTGTCCCTCACGCGGATCGACCATATAAGTCGCTTCAAAACATCCGTCTATGACCACTCCTTCCCAGCCGGTGGTGAAACCCTGATCTCCAAAAAACAGATGCCCTCTTGTATCGAATGACACTCCTCCATTGATCTGCATTGCAGGGCCCAGTGTGCGTGCAACGGTGGGGCCGTTTATATAGAGTAGGTCGCCCTGCTCGCACATCAACGTAATAATAGAGTCTTTGCAGGGATCCGGTATCAGCCGTCCTATGATCACGTTTTCTTTCAAGCCCAGCAGCCAGTCCTGGGCGCCGCTTACCGCGGCCTGCGTCAG
>JADFKM010000002.1 GCA_022564935.1 Candidatus Dadabacteria bacterium | reverse complement strand
AGCCGGGGTCGTCACAAAGATTATCGAGTAAAGTGCCGGAATGCTTAAGCAATGAATCGCGCTGCAAAAATAAGAATTAAATTAAAATCGTTCGACCATAGGCTGCTCGACAAGTCTGCAAAAGAGATAGTGGAGACCGCCAAAAGGACGGGGGCCAGGATAGCGGGACCCGTTCCTTTGCCTACGCATATCAGCAGGTATTGCGTTCTCCGTTCTCCTCACGTCGATAAGAACTCGAGAGAGCACTTTGAGGTGAGGACTCACAAGAGGCTCGTTGATATACTGGAGCCGACTCAACAGACCATCGACGCTCTTATGAAGCTGGATTTGGCATCGGGAGTGGAGGTTGAAATTAAACTTACGGGTTCATAATGGAGATGATTGAAGGATTAATTGGAAGAAAACTTGGAATGACAGAGACCTTTCTCGATAACGGCATCGTGGAGGTGGTTACCGCTATAAAGGCCGGCCCTTGCTACGTCGTTCAGATGAAAACCACTGGTACCGATGGTTACGAGGCCCTCCAGCTGGGGTTTGAGGAGCTAAAAGCGCAGAGGGTTTCAAAGCCAATTGCCGGTCACTTCAAATCGGCGGGCACCCGTCCCTTGCGGGTGCTGAGAGAGTTTGGCCTGTTGGGCGGAGACATTGATGATTACAACTTGGGCGATGTGATAAAAGCCGATATTTTTAAAGGCGGAGACATTGTGGATGTGTATGGAAAATCCAAGGGAAAGGGGTTTGCCGGCGTAATGAAAAGACACGGTTTCTCCGGACAGCCCGACTCTCATGGTGGAATGTCTCACAGGAAACCGGGCTCGATCGGTCAGCATTCATGGCCCTCCAGGGTTTGGAAGGGACAGAAGATGCCGGGCCATATGGGTGATAGGAAGGTTTCTGTTCAGGGTTTGACTGTTGTAAAGGTGGACCCTGAGAACGACATATTACTCATTAGAGGTTCTGTTCCCGGGCCAAACGGCTCGGTGGTAGTACTCAAACACACGACAAAGAGAAGAAATTAGAGTGCCTGAATGCAGCGTATATGATTTGAAGAAGAAAAAGGTCGGCACTATTGAGCTCGACCCTGCTGTGTTTGCAGCGCCTGTAAAAGAGCACCTTTTGTATTACGTCGTAAATTGGCAGCGCTCCCGCATGCGCTCGGGCACCGCATCGACTAAGACAAGGAGCCAGGTTAGCGGCGGCGGGAAGAAGCCGTGGCGCCAGAAAGGCACCGGCCGGGCTCGCGCGGGCACGACCCGCGCCCCGCAATGGCGAAAGGGCGGCGTGGCGTTCGGCCCTAAGCCTAAAGATTGGTCTATAGGACTTCCGAAAAAGGTAAGGAAAAGCGCTTTGCTGAGCGCTCTTACTCTCAAATACACTGATGGGTCGCTGTTTGTGGTAAAGGATTTTAACTACTCGGAAATAAAGACTAAACAGGTTGTTGATTTTATTGAGGCATTCGATTTAGCTCGGGCGTTGATAGTCATTGAGCAGGACAATGAGATTCTGCTTAAATCCGCGAGGAACCTCAAGCGGGTCAAGGTTATCAAGTCGGGTGGCCTGAATGTGTACGATCTTCTGAGGTTTGATACCCTTGTTATGACTGAAGAGTGTGTAAGGAAAGTTCAGGAGGTCTTAGCCCATTGAAGCATCCCACCCATATCATTAAACAGCCGCTTGTTACTGAGAAATCCACAAATTTGAGAGAAAATAACTGTTACGTGTTTTCAGTTGACGGTAAGGCTAATAAACAAGAGATAAAAAAGGCCGTTGAAAACCTCTTCGGCGTCAAGGTCGACAAGGTAAGAACGCTTGTTACTCCGGGCAAAAGTGTTAAGAGGTTTGGAAGGGTTGTAGGCAGAACGTCGCCCTGCAAGAAGGCCTATGTGAAATTAAAAGAAGGCACCATTGAGTTTTTTGAGGGAGTTTAGTCGATGGGTATAAAAAAGTTCAAACCTGTCACTCCGGGCAGAAGATTTATGACGGGCCTAGATTTCTCCGAGATTACCGCTACCAGGCCCTACAAGCCCCTCACTGTCCCGCTCCGTAAGCACACGGGAAGGAATTTTCAAGGACGCATCACTTCCAGGCACAGGGGGAGTGGTCACAAACGCCTTTACCGAATAATCGATTTTAAAAGGGACAAACTCAACATACCTGCGAAAGTGGCTACAATCGAGTATGATCCTAACCGCTCGGCCAGAATAGCCCTGCTTTACTACTCCGACGGCGAAAAGCGATACATCATCGCTCCCGACGGTTTGAGTGTCGGTGACCTAGTGATTTCAGGAACCGATTCCGATATTTCTGCGGGGAACGCTCTTCTCTTGAGGAACATCCCCCTGGGAACCGTCGTACATAACATCGAGCTTAAGCCAGGAGCCGGAGGGAAGCTTGCCCGCTCCGCCGGAAGCTCATCCCATCTGGTTGCAAAAGAAGGCAACTATGCGCAGATTAAGCTGTGCTCCGATGAGATAAGGCTGATTCACCTTAGCTGTATGGCTACGATTGGGAGAGTGAGCAACATAGAGCATGAGCTTGTTGTGATAGGAAAGGCGGGCAGGAACAGGCACAAGGGGCGAAGACCCAAGGTCAGGGGGGTCGCTATGAACCCAGTGGATCATCCTCATGGAGGAGGAGAGGGCAAGGCGACCAAGGGAAACCCCCATCCGGTGTCTCCCTGGGGATGGATCACCATTGGTAAAAAGACCCGGAGGAACAAGAGAACGGATAAATACATTGTTAAACGAAGAAGAATAGGCTATGGAATGGATTAATTTAAGGAGAATATATGCCAAGATCAAATAAAAAGGGCCCATATGTTGACCCTAAGCTTGCTAAGAAGGTTGAGAGGGCCAAAGAATCGGGGGATCAGAAAGTGATTAGAACCTGGTCGAGGTCCTCTATGGTTACCCCTGATATGATCGGCCTTACATTTGCGGTGCACAACGGCAGGAAATTTATTCCGGTTTACATCACGGAGCATATGGTGGGGCATAAGCTTGGCGAGTTTTCTCCCACGCGCACCTTTACCGGTCATGCGGGTGATAAGAGGTCGAGGGTGTCAAGAAGGTAGCTTTTTAAGTAACAGTTATGGTTTCACAAGCCGTTCATAAATACGTAAAAACTTCATCTAGAAAGGCGAGGCTGGTTCTTGACCTGATAAGGGGTATGGGCGTGGAGCAGGCTTTTGCAATACTCTCTTCCCTGAGAAAACGGAACGCACCTGTGGTTGCTAAGCTCTTAAAGTCAGCTGTGGCCAACGCTTATGAAAAGGGGTACTCGGAGCCTGAAGACCTGGTGGTAACCGAAGCCAGCGCTTCCCCCGGCCCCAGTTCCAAGAGGTTTCGCCCAAGGGCGATGGGAAGGGCTTTCCGCATAATAAAAAGAACCGCTCATATTACCATAGTGCTGGATGAAAAGGAGGTCTAGGATTTGGGACAGAAAGTGTGCCCTGTAGGGTTTAGACTCGGTATCACAAGGAGCTGGGATTCAAAATGGTTTGCTGAGAAACGAAAATATGCGGAGCTCCTGCATGAAGACCTAAATATTAAAAAGATCATAAAAGAGTCCTTTTACCAGTCGGGAGTGAGCAGGATAGAGATAGAAAGGGTGGCTTCGGAAAGGGTGAGGATTATAATCCACGCCGCCAGACCCGGGATGATAATCGGGAGAAAGGGCCAGGAAATAGAGCTGCTGAAACAAAGATTAAATAAGTTGACCGGGAAGGACACTTACCTCGATATCCGGGAGGTAAGAAGACCCGAGATAGACGCCCAACTTGTAGCCGAAAATGTAGCACTGCAGCTTATAAGACGCATTGCTTACAGGCGCGCTATGAAGAGGTCAATATCTTCTGCCATGCGCCTCGGCGCCCTTGGGATCAAGATCATGGTTTCAGGAAGGCTTGGAGGGGCTGAAATTGCCCGCAAAGAGTGGTACAGAGAGGGCAGAGTGCCCCTTGCAACTATCAGGGCGGATATCGATTACGGTTTTGCAGAAGCCAAAACCACTTATGGAGTAACAGGAGTAAAGGTTTGGATTTTTAAAGGAGAGGTCATTGAGAAAAAAGCAAAGCGGTAATAAGGGTATTGTAGGGCAAAGATATGCTTCAGCCATCGAGAACTAAATACAGAAAGGAGCACAAGGGCAGAATTCGCGGGAAGGCTACCAAAGGGGCCTCTCTATCATTTGGCGAGTTCGGACTTCAGTCCCTTGAGTGCGGAAGACTGACCTCCCGCCAGATCGAAGCGGCCCGTATCGCCATAACGAGGCACGTGAGAAGGGGGGCCAAGCTGTGGATACGTGTGTTCCCGGCAAAGCCCTATACAAAGAAGCCTGCCGAAACGAGGATGGGTAAGGGCAAAGGGGACGTTGCGGGATATATAGCCCCGATAAAAAGGGGAACCATGCTGTACGAAATTAGCGGTCTCACCGAAGATGTCGCCAGGGAGGCTTTCAGGCTTGCAACTCACAAGCTTCCTGTGAAAACCCGGGTTGTTCTCAGGCAGGAGGGAGTTTTGTAGCATGAATGCAGAACAATTCAGAAACCTGACCGATGAAGAATTAGCTAAGAAAGAGGATGACTTGCGGCAGGAGATATTCAATCTCAGGGTTCAATTTGCTACCCAGCGGTCTACAAACGTGGCGAGAATGGGACTGCTGAAAAAAGACTTCGCCCGGATTCTTACTGTGAAGAGGGAAAGAGAACTAGAAATCAGGAGATAGAGCGGTATATGAGCAGAGGCAAAGCGAAAACCAGAGTCGGCATTGTAAGAAGCAGCAAAATGGATAAGACCGTGATAGTTGACGTTACCATAATAACAAAGCACAAAAGGTATAAAAAGCCTATAAAAAGGACATCCAGTTTCAAGGCTCACGACGAGCGCAACGAGTGTAATGTTGGAGATAAAGTGTTCATTATCGAGAGCAGGCCTCTAAGCCGCACCAAAAGGTGGCGGGTGAACAATATAATTGAAAGGGCCGGAGGGGTAGGTGAGGATGACTTATCGATGATTGAAAGTGAAGGAGGGGCTCAAGGGTGATTCAATCGACCTCTTATCTTCAAAGTGCCGATAATACAGGGGCAAAAAGGCTTTATTGTATAAAGGTGCTCGGGGGGTCTTCAAGAAAGTACGCGAGGCTCGGAGATGTGATTGTGGTCTCAGTGAAGCAGGCGCTTCCTAGCTCTAAAGTGGAGAAGGGCGATATTTACAGAGCGGTGATTGTTCGAACTCGGAAAGAGCAGAGAAGACCCGATGGCTCGTACGTCAGGTTCGACGACAACGCGGCGGTAATTATCGATAAAGAAAATGAGCCCATTGGCACGCGCGTGTTCGGCCCCGTAGCCAGGGAGCTTCGTTTTAAGGGATTTATGAAAATTATCTCACTTGCGCCGGAGGTGGTTTGAGGTGCCTTCGAGGAGCAAAAGTGTCAAGGCAAGTAGCTTTAGGCGTAAGTTCAGTATCAAGAAAGGGGATACCGTGTATGTAAATGCCGGAAAGGAAAAGGGTAGAACCGGTAAGGTCTTAAGTGTGTTGAGGGATAAGAACGCTGCGATTGTGGAAAAACTCAACATCGTGAAACGACACGCAAAGCCGACACAGAAAAACCCCACCGGGGGCATCGTGGATAAAGAGGCCCCGATACATATCTCAAATCTGATGGTCTACGACTCTGAAAGCGCAAAACCTACCAGGGTAGGACGCAAGTTGTTTCCAAGCGGCGAAAAGCTCAGGTACAGCAAAAGAACGGGGAAGGAGATTAAAGGGTAATGACGCCTAGATTGAAAACCCGGTACAGGGAAAAGACAATTCCTGCCTTAATGAAGGCTTTCAAATATAAAAACACCATGCAGGTTCCCCGCATCGAGAGAGTTGTGTTGAACATGGGTCTGGGAAGGCTCACCGATGCCGGCAGGGAGAGGAAGGTCATCGACGAAGCCGTAGAGGAGATGGCGATTATTGCCGGTCAAAGACCCGTCATTACGGCTGCCAGGAAATCTATAGCCGGTTTTAAGCTGAGGGAGGGGGTGAAGATAGGGTGCAAAGTTACTTTGAGAGGGGTCATGATGTACGAGTTCCTCAATAGGCTTGTGAACCTGGCTCTTCCCAGACTAAGGGACTTTCGGGGACTGTCTCTCGAAGCATTTGACGGGAACGGCAACTATACACTCGGTTTAAAGGAGCAGATAATATTCCCCGAGATTGAATATAGCAAGGTCGATAAAATAAAGGGTATGAACATTACGTTTGTGACCACGGCGAAGACAGGAGATGAGGCTCTTGAGTTGTTAAAGAGCCTCGGGTTTCCGTTCAAAAAGAGGCAGCAAAACTGAGAGCAATAAATTCATGACGAGAAAAGCCCTTATAGAAAAGTCAAAGAGAACACCGAAGTTCAAGGTGAGAGCCAGGAGCCGATGTAAGATATGTGGAAGGCCCCGGGCTTTTATCCGACAGTTTAACATTTGCAGGATATGTTTCAGGAAAGAGGCAAACTTTGGGAACATACCCGGAGTTAGGAAGGCCAGTTTGTAAGCGGCGTTCCTATCATTTTGTTTGGGAGATATAATGACCGACCCTATAGCCGACATGTTGAGTAGGATAAGGAATGGAATCTCCGCCGATAAGAAATCGGTTGACATTCCGGCTTCAAACATAAAAGTAGATATAGTCAGGGTGTTAAAAGACGAAGGTTATATCGAAGATTATAGGGAGGTCGGTGAGGGGCTTTCAAAGAAGATTGTGGTTGATCTGAAATATACCGATGAAAACGCCTCGGTAATTGCCGAAATCAAGAGGGTAAGCAAGCCCGGCCTAAGGACCTATGTGAGTAAGAGCTTGATTCCAAGAGTGAAGGGTGGGATGGGAATAGCAATACTTTCCACCTCAAAAGGGGTTATGACCGGCATGAGTGCTCGTAAGATGGGTATCGGCGGAGAAATTTTAGCGACTGTATGGTGAGGTAAGAGCGAAAAAATGTCCAGAGTCGGCAGAAAGCCTATTAAGATTCCTAAAGAAGTCGTGGTTAATGTGACCCGTGGATCAGTCGAGGTATCCGGCCCGAAGGGAAAGCTCTCGAAGCCGCTGCCCGAGGGTATCGATGTAGCGGTGGAGGGGGACGAGGTAAGGGTAAGCAGGCGTAGCGATGGAAAGAAGAGCAAGTCCCTGCACGGCCTGACGCGCGGCCTTGTGGCGAATATGGTTCAGGGAACATCGGCGGGATTCACAATATCACTGGACATTGTAGGCACCGGCTACAGGGTCGAGGAGGCGGATAAAAACACCATCAAGCTAAGCATAGGGTATTCCAATCCCGTAGAGTTCAAACTGCCTGAGGGCATTAAAGCCACCATCGAAGAGCGAGGCACAAGGCTTATAGTCGAGGGCATCGATAAAGAGTTAGTGGGTGAGGTTAGCGCGAGAATCAGGAAGCTCAGGCCCCCCGACCCTTATAAAGGAAAAGGGCTAAGGTATACGGGGGAGGTGTTGAGGATTAAGGCCGGTAAAGCGGGAGTGAGCAGAGGGACTCAGTAAGTGATTAAGTTAAAGAGTAGAAACAAAATGCGACTGGTAAGGCACCGGAGGATTCGAAAAAAAGTCGCCGGAGGACGGGACATTCCGCGGCTCTGCGTATTTAAATCGTCCAAACACTTTTACGCTCAAGTCATTAATGATGAGCAAGGAGCTACACTTTTGGGAATTTCGACACTCAGTCCCGAAGTGAAGAAGATTGCTAAGGATAAGAAATTGAAGAAGGTGGATGTGGCCAAGAAGTTTGGAAAATATTTTGCTGAAAAAGCCCTTGAGAAGGGCATAGCAACGGTACGATTCGACAGGGGGGGATATGCCTTTCATGGTCGGGTAAAGGCGTTTGCCGATGCTGCAAGGGAAGGCGGTTTGAAATTTTAGTTGAAAAATTGAAGAACGGTAAGAATAAATATCCCTTCTATGTACGGGAGGTAAAGGTTTATTGAACGAGAGAATTGATCCAAGCGGTCTCGACTTAAAAGAAAAGATAGTTCATATCAGGAGAGTGGCCAAAGTGACCAAAGGCGGCAAGAGGTTCCACTTCACCGCCCTTGTGGTCGTCGGCAACGGTGAAGGCATAATAGGGGTCGGATTGGGTAAATCCAATGAAGTCCCCGATGCCATTAGAAAAGGCATAGATAAAGCGAAGAAAGAACTTATAAGGGTTCCCATGCATGGCTCTACTATACCTCACGAAATCACTGGAACCCACGTCTCCAGCACAGTTATGCTCAGGCCGGCTTCGCCCGGAACCGGGGTTATTGCCGGGGGCGCTGTAAGGAGTGTTGTGGAGCTTGCGGGCATTAACGACATCCTTTCTAAGGTTATTGGCTCTACCAACCCCTTAAATGTGGTGGGGGCGACGATTAATTCACTCAAGAGGCTGAAAACCCCCCAGGAAATTGCGAGATTACGGGGTAAAGAGATAGAGAATTTGGATCTCCCGAAGTACTACAGGCTCAGTTAGGTAGATTCAACGAACAGGAAACGGATTATATGCTAAACAAACTCGCTCCCCCGGAAGGGGCTACAAAAAAAAGAAAACGACTGGGCAGGGGTGTCGCTTCACATGGTAAAACGAGCGGCAGAGGTCATAAGGGGCAGAACTCGCGTTCCGGTGGCGGTGTTCCCCCCTGGTTCGAAGGGGGACAAAGCCCGCTAAAGCTAAGGGTTCCGAAGAGGGGCTTCCATAACCCTTTTAAAACCGTATACGATGTGCTCAATGTCGGGGAGCTGAACAACTTTAAGGACGGTGAAGAGGTCTCTACGGAGCAATTGCGCGAGGCTGGACTTATAAGCGGGAAAAGGCCCGTAAAGATACTCGGCCAAGGCGAGCTTCTAACTACTATTACAGTTAAAGCCAACCGATTCAGTAAAACCGCCGTCGCTAAATTGGAAGAGCGCGGAGGTAAAGCCGAAGTTCTATGAGCACCAGCATCGGGGCTATACCTAAGATCCCGGAATTAAACAGAAGATTGCTTTTTGCCGCTATGATGCTGGTTGTGTACCGCCTTGGCGTGTTTATACCCACTCCGGGCATAGATACCGATGCCGTTATAAGTATATTTGATCAGCAGAGCGGCACTATATTCGACCTATTGAACCTTTTTTCGGGCGGAGCGCTGGAAAGGGCTTCGATATTTGCCTTGGGTATCATGCCTTACATAACTTCTTCAATCATAATGTCCCTTTTGGTAAAGGCCTTCCCAACCCTTGAAGCTATGCAGAAAGAAGGCGAGGCCGGAAGAAGGAAAATCAACCAGTACTCCAGGTATGGAACGATACTGATCTGCCTCCTCCAGGGATTTATGATAGCTGCGACCATGGAAGCCGGTTTCGGCTCAGACGTCGTGATGGTGAGGAATCCCGGCTGGGCCTTCAGGATAACAACGGTGATTACGCTTACTGCCGGTACAATGTTTGTGATGTGGATAGGGGAGCAGATTACCGAGAGGGGAATCGGCAACGGAATTTCACTGATCATAGCCGCTTCCATTCTCGTTGGAATGCCGGGTGCGATTTGGGACTTCGCCAGGCTTGTTCGTACCGGGGAGATGATGGTGTTCGGGATAGTTCTTTTGATTGGTTTCTTGGTTCTTGTGGTTGGAGCGATAGTGTATGTCGAGCGATCATACAGGAAGATTCCCGTACAATATCCCCGGCGGGTTGTTGGAAGGAAGGTCTATGGGGGGCAGGCTTCGTTTCTACCCCTTAAGGTCAACACCGCCGGTGTTATTCCTCCTATCTTTGCTTCATCCCTGATGTTTTTCCCGGCTACCATTCTTGCCTATGTCAATATACCGTTTTTGAGAGATTTTACAGACCTTTTGTTGCGCGACAGTTTTTTATACAATTCCGTCTATGCCGTTTTGATCATATTCTTTGCCTATTTCTACACTGCAATAATATACAATCCAGACGATTTGGCTGATAATCTCAGAAAGAACGGCGGGTTCATTCCGGGCATTAGGCCGGGAAGGAAGACTGCCGAATATATTGAGAAGATCTTGGGCAGAATTACCTTTATCGGGGCTATGTATGTGGCTGCGGTGTGCGTACTGCCCTCAATCCTTCAAGAGAGGCCTTTTAACGTGCCGTTTTTCTTCGGCGGCACTTCTTTGCTGATCGTTGTGGGGGTAACGCTCGATACCGTTCAGCAGATCGAATCATTTTTGATTACACATAGCTACGAGGGTTTTATTAAGAAGAAAGGGATGAAAGGACCCCGTAGATTTGGAATGTAAAAGTTGCGAAGGTAGGCTATTACTGGAAGGAGTTGCGAGAGTATGAAAATAATACTTTTTGGTCCCCCGGGAGCAGGAAAGGGCACCCAGGCGTCCCTCGTAACGCAGAAGTACAACATGGTGCACATAGCTACTGGAGATATACTCAGGGCCGCCGTCAAGAACGGCACGGAGCTCGGCCAAAAGGCAAAATCCTTCATGGATAAAGGAGAGCTGGTTCCCGACGATGTTGTCATAGACATTATAAAAGGACAGATCACTAATTCCGGTTCGGATAAGGGTTTCATGCTGGACGGGTTCCCGAGGACAATACCGCAAGCCCGTGCCCTTGACAGTGTTCTTGAGGGCGCCGGCCTAGGGATTGACGCCGTTATTTCAATAGAAGTTGATGACACTGAGATTTTGAATAGAATCCGAGAACGTCAGAAGATTGAGGGTAGAGGTGACGACAGCGCCGACGTGGCCTCCAACAGGCTGAGTGTGTACAGGAAACAAGCCGAGCCCATTAAGGGTTATTACGCCAGTGCCGGAAAGCTTATGGAAGTGGACGGGATAGGCGCCGTTAAAGAGGTGTTCGAAAGAATAGAATCGATACTCGGTTCTCTCAATTGACAAGCGTATGATATACATAAAGAATAAATGGGAAATAGAGATGATCCGTCGCGCCTCGGAAATCGTGAGCGAAGTGCTCGTGATCCTGCAAACTGAAGCTGTAGAAGGGATTTCAACGTGGGATATGGACAAATTGGCTGAGGAGTATGCCAGAAAGATGGGAGCGAAACCCGCATTCAAAGGGTATAGAAACTTCCCCGGTTCAGTGTGCTTTGCGATTAACAACGAAATAGTTCACGGGATTCCGAGCAAACGGAGAGTTCTCAAAGGGGGCGACATTGTCAGCATGGATTTCGGCGCTTTTATTGACGGCTATTACAGCGATTCGGCAGTAACCGTTCCCATTGGAGAGGTATCTCCTTACGCCCGTAAGCTTCTCAGGATTACACGGGAATCGCTATACAAGGGTATCGAGCAAGCCAGGCCCTCTAACAGGCTTCTCGATATATCCAAGGCAATTCAAATCCATGTTGAGGGTGAGGGGTTTTCCGTAGTAACTGCTTTTGTGGGTCATGGTATCGGCAAGAACCTGCATGAAGAGCCTCAGGTGCCCAATTATGTCCCTGAGAACGGAAACTGGGGTAAGGGAGTGAGGCTTAAAGCCGGTATGGTTCTGGCCATTGAGCCGATGGTCAATATCGGTAAGCCCGACGTGGAAATAAGGGATGACGGGTGGACGGCTGTTACTCGGGACGGCACTCTTTCCGCGCATTTTGAGCACACTGTCGCCATCGGTGAAGATGGCCCTATTATATTGACTGAAATGCAGAACTAAAGTTATATGAAAAAAGAAGAGAGAATAGAATTTGAAGGAAAGGTGATAAAGTCATTGCCTAATGCTATGTTTCAAGTTGAAATTGAGGGGGGTCATCAGGTGCTTGCCTATGTGTCGGGGAAGATGAGAACACATTTTATAAGGATTTTGACCGGGGATAAGGTGAAGATTGAGATTTCCCCTTACGACCTCACAAAGGGCAGGATAACGTACAGGTTGAAAAAATGATTCTGGAGAGCTAAATAGTGAAGGTTAGAGCCTCTGTAAAAAAGATTTGTGATAAATGTAAGATCATAAGAAGAAAGGGCATAATCAGGGTGATATGCGAAAACAAAAGACACAAGCAGAAGCAGGGTTAGGAGGGGAGAACTATGCCTAGAATTGCCGGAGTCGACATACCCGGTTCCAAGCAGATTGAGATAGGGCTTACATATATATTCGGTATCGGTCGTAACAGCTCGAAGAATATAGTTGAGCAGGCGAGCGTGGATCCCTCTAAGCTCTCCAATGATTTGACCGATCACGAAATAGCTAAAATAAGGGATATAATAGAGAAACACTATATGGTCGAGGGCGACCTAAAACAGGATGTTCAGCAGAATATAAGGCGCTTGATAGAAATAGGCTCCTACAGGGGCCTTAGGCACAAGGTCAACCTTCCGACTAGGGGACAGAGAACAAAGTCAAACGCAAGAACAAGGAAGGGTCCCAGAGGAACGGCCATTGCGAAAAAGAAGAAGATCAAAGGTTAGGAGCGTATTAGGAAATGGCTAAGAAAAAATCGTTGAGAAAAACCAAGAAGTTCGTTGAAGAAGGCTTGGTGCATATCAAGGCGACGTTCAATAACACAATTGTAACAATAAGCGACAAGCAGGGGAACTCGATTGTCTGGGCCAGCGGCGGTACCAGGAGGTTCAAGGGAACGAGAAAAGGCACACCGTTTGCAGCCCAGATGGCCGCCGAAGACGTTGCCAGAAGGGCCGTTTCTCAGGGAATGAAAACGGTGTCGGTGTATGTAAAGGGCCCCGGGCCCGGAAGGGAGCCTGCGATAAGGTCTCTGCAGGCGGCAGGGCTTAAAATCACCTTAATCAAAGACGTTACCCCTATTCCTCATAACGGCTGCAGGCCCCCCGGAAGGAGAAGGGTATAATCGATGCTAGGACATAATATTTTTTTTCGACTCAAGGATTTAGTTCATAGGTTTCCCTATGACACACATGGAGGAAGAGTGATAATTGGCTAGATATATCGGAGCGGTTTGCAGGCATTGCAGAAGAGAAGGGATGAAGCTTTTTTTGAAGGGCGAGAGATGCTACACGGATAAGTGTGCGGTGGAGAAGCGCCCCGACCAGCCCCCGGGGGAGCATGGTCATGCCCGCGGCCGCATAAAAGTTACCGATTTCGGCATCAGGCTGAGGGAAAAGCAGAAAGTGAAGAGGATGTACAGCCTAACCGAAGGGCAGTTCCGGAGGTTTTTTGAGAAAGCCGCCCGCACAAAAGGAGTCACCGGCGAAGTTCTAATTGTGAGGCTTGAGAGCCGCCTGGATAATGTTGTCTACCGGCTTGGGTTCGCCAGTTCCAGGAAAGAGGCCCGGCAGATGGTCAGGTTCGGTCATATAAGGGTAAACGGAAAGAGGGTGAATATTCCTTCTTACATTGTAAGTGCCGGCGATTCCATTGAGCTTGAGTCCAAGAGCAAGAAAATGGACAGAGTGAACATGTCGCTTGAGCTGCTTGAAAGGAGAGGCTTCCCCGACTGGCTTGAGCTGGATAAAGAATATTATAAAGGGACAGTTACGAGGCTCCCTACAAGGGCGGATGTAACCATTCCTATTGAAGAGCAATTAATTGTGGAATTTTATTCCAAGGTTTAGCGTTTGAATTCTCTAAGACAATTTTTACTCAAAATATAGACAATATTAATTGGGAGGGAAAAGTGAAGGAATTTCAGAGGAATTGGCAGGAACTTATTAAACCCAAAAATCTTGAAAAAGATGTTAGAAATTCTACTCCTAATTATGGGAAGTTTATATGCGAGCCCCTTGAGCGTGGGTACGGCGTAACCCTGGGCAACGTCTTGCGCAGAGTGCTCCTCTCATCTATTCAGGGCCCGGCCATAACTTCTGTAAAGATCGAAGGGGTACTTCATGAGTTTTCCACCATAACGGGGATTAAAGAGGATGTCACTGAAATTGTTCTTAATCTCAAAGGCGTGCAGATGTTGATGCATACTTATGAGCAACAGATACTTCGCATTAGCGCCATGGGCGAGTGTGAGGTCACCGCTGGGGACATCATCACAACTCATCAGGTGGAAATCCTCAATCCTGAACACATTATAGTGACTCTATCCGAGGGGTCGAAGATCGAAATGGAGATGACGGTCGATATGGGCCGCGGATACGAACCGGTTGAGAGAAGAGCCCACGAGCAAAGATCCATAGGCGTTATACCCATAGACGCCCTGTATTCACCCGTGCGCAGGGTTAACTACGTGGTTACAAACGCGAGGGTGGGCAGGAGAACGGATTACGAGAGGCTGACTCTGGAGGTCTGGACTAACGGCACAATAGTTTCTGAGGACGCTTTAGCCTATGCGGCAAAGATACTCAGAGAGCAGCTATCAGTTTATATCAACTTCGATGAAAAGGAAATGGATGAAATACCCCAAGCCGACGATACCTTGGATGTTAAAGGTACTGAGGAGGTGCTGTTCCTGGTAATAGACGACCTTGACCTCTCGGCAAGGTCACTGAACTGTTTGAGAAAGGCTCAAATTGAGTATGCAGGCGAATTGATTCAGAAAACGGAGGAACAGCTTCTCAACCTGGAAAATTTCGGGAAGCGTTCGCTGCTTGAGATTAAGGAAAGGCTGACCGAGATGGGGTTTTCTCTCGGTATGACTATTAATAAAGATGTATTTGAAGCTGAAAAGTCCAGGAGAGCGAGCGAGAGCACAGCTACTGTATAAGACCTGCGCAGGAGTTCGGAGGAAATCACATGCGACACAGAAGAGCGGGACGAAAACTCAGCAGAACTACAGAACACCGAAGGGCTATGCTGCGGAACATGGCCACCGATTTTTTCCGTCTTGGGAAGATACACTCTACCGACATTAAGGTAAAAGAGCTGCGCAGGTTCGCCGAGAAGCTTATAACCCTTGCCAAGCAGGGAACTCTGCATGCCAGGAGGAGGGCCGCAGCCGATATTCAGGACAAAGAAGTGCTCAAGAAGCTGTTCGAAGAGATTGCTCCGCACTTTAAATTACGGCCGGGCGGTTATACTAGGATCGTAAAACTGGGGTTCAGGAGAGGTGATAACGCCCCCATATCGTTGATCAAGCTTGTTGAAGAAGAGTACGAGCCCGAGCCTGAGAAGAAGAAGAGGTCGAAAGCTAAAGCCGGAGCTAAGGCAGAACAAAAAACCGAAGCCGCTCTAGAGACGGAGCCTTCGGCGCAGGAGTCACCGATAGAAGAGGGAGCCTCTGAGGCCGAAGAGCAGCCTTCAGAGAAAAAACCGAAACGTGCCAAAAGCTCCAAGGTAGAATCCGCCGAAGAGCTCGGGCTTATCGATGCTGAAGGCGCGCCCGATGCAGAAGCTGGAGAAGACCCGGCCGAGGCTGAAGCTCCCGCTGCGGAGCAACCTCAAGAGGAATCCCTCAAGGAATCTCCAGAAGAGCCCGAGCCAGCCGATGCTAAAGATGTCGGAGAGCAAGCACCTACAGCCGATGCCGGAGAAGAAACCACCGAAGAGGGTGAGGGGTCCGAGGACGGCGAAGGCTCTGAGAATGAGGAAGAAAAGTCCTGATAATTCCTCCGGCTCGTAACCGTAACAAAAGCTCGTTCAAAAATAATATCGCAAATCAAAATTCCTTATCAACAACTGAGGAGATGGATATCAAGTGCCTGATTATCGCGGCGGGTAGGGGTAGTCGGCTGCAGCACAGGTATGACAGCAAACCCCTCATTCCTATCCTGGGCGTCCCCTTGATTGAACGGGTCATCCGCTCAGCCATGGAGGCAGGGGTGCATGAGTTTTATGTGGTTACCGGCTACAATGGGGACCGTGTTCGTGATTTCTTGAACCGGCTGTCGGTTCGTCTTTCGATTCGTATTACGACGCTGGTTAATGACGATTGGGAAAAAGGAAACGGTCTTTCGGTGTTTACGGCGCGGGAGCATCTGAGTGAGCCGTTTTTGCTGCTCATGGCGGATCACCTCTTTGATCCGTCCCTTGCCCGTGAGTTGTTAGCGTTTACCTTGGCCGATGGGGAGATCGCACTCGGGGTCGACGCAGACACCAGGAACCCCTTCATCGTTATAGAGGAAGTTACCCGCGTAAAGGTGGAAGATGGGAAGATCAGTGATATCGGCAAGGGACTGACTGACTTCAACGCCTTAGATACCGGTGTTTTCCTCTGCTCCTCTGCCATTTTTAATGCACTGGAGCGATGTAAAGAAAAAAACGGCTGCACCACCTTGTCCAGGGCGGTACGGAATTTGGCCGCCGAGGGACAAGCTAAAGCGATCTATACGAGCGGTTTCTGGATAGATGTAGATGATTCTGTGACCTTCAGGAAGGCGGAAAAGGCACTCCTAGATAATCTCCGTAACAAGTTTAATGACGGGCCTGTATCGCGTTATTTAAACCGCCCCATCTCCTTGAGGTTTTCCCGCCATTTGGCCAAATATAATATCACCCCCAATCAAATTTCCCTGTTCTCTTTTCTGTGCTCCCTACTTGCTGCAGGACTGTTTGCAATGGGCGGGTATCTCGCCCTGCTCCTGGGTGGTGTACTAGCGCAGTTCGCATCCATCATTGACGGTTCCGATGGCGAAGTGGCCAGGCTCAAGTATCAGTGCAGCGACTATGGCGGCTGGTTCGACGCGGTGCTGGACCGCTACGCTGACGCCTTTCTTCTGCTTGGCTTGACTTGGCACATCCTGGCTACCGAAGCGAACGGCTGGATCTTGCTCACCGGTTTTATGGCCATCATCGGCTCGTTCATGCTGAGTTACACGGCGGACAAGTACGACAGCCTGATGCGCTCGCGCATCGCAGCCGGAGGCAGGGCCGAGTTGCGCCTGGGCCGGGATGTGCGTGTGTTTCTTATCTTTCTAGGCGCGGTGACAAATCTGGTACTGCCCGTGCTGGCCCTGATTGCCGTGGTCACGAATCTCGAGACCCTGCGTAGGGTCATTATTACCCGCGATGGATAGCATCGATTGTGCAAAACAGAAAATTCGTTTGATAATCGCTGGCTCCCGGGTGCCTGAGGACCCGCGTCATGCTGATAACACGCTGGCATGGCTGTTACACCTAGACCCGAATGCCGACTATGCATTGCAGATTGCGGCGCTGGCTCATGACATTGACCGGGCAATCGAGGAGACCAAGGTAAAACGTGCGGACTTTTACGATTACGACGCTTTCAAGGCCGCCCATGCCCGCAATGGGGCTGAAATACTGCGCCCGATTCTGGTTGCGTGCGGCGTGGAGCGGAGCGTCGTGGAAGAGGCTTGCCGTCTGGTAACCTACCATGAGAAGGGCGGCGACCCCCGCTCCGATTTGCTCAAGGATGCGGACGGCATCTCCTATTTCGACGTCAACCTAACGTTCTATTCCCGGCGTGAGGGTTGGCAGGAGACCAAGCGGCGGGCACTCTGGGGCTATCGGCGCCTATCAGCAAGGGCGAAAAAGATCCTTAAGAGCATCAGGTATAAGGAGGAGGCGCTGACCCGGCTTCTGAGTGAGGTGATTCAGGAAAGCACTTGATGAGGATTCTGTCACACATTGTTAAGTTCATTGTAAGCTGAAAAAAATTAGCAGAGTAAATTTTAAGGTATAGTCTTGCGCCTGCCCTGAAATTAATCCTAAAATAAAGTCGCAAACCCCGACTTTCATAGATGCCCATGAGCAACTCGGGAGATAGATCGACTAAAGCTACGGGGGCATATACAAACCAGAGAACGCGAGGGGTTTTGTCCCTGTAGTGCCATTGGATGCTTTGCCTTCGCTTAGCGAAGTGCTACCCTATACTTAAAAAACCGGAGGTTTGAACAGTGTCTTACAACGAAGCGGATAGTTGTTTTTATGAGAATTTAGACCTACTTGCGAATCCGGGCTAGAGCCAGAGAAGTAAGGCCGCTATATCGGTCTTGTTAATTTTAAAAACCGCTGTCGAGAGAGATATCATGGTCATTAAACAGGAACTGGCAAGGTTTAAGCTTTTACGGCTACCATACCTGTTTTAATTGTAGATATGGCTCCACCTGTTTTAATTGCAGATATGGCTCCGCAAGATCTATCCGGCAGTAATTTTCAGATTGTTTGTCAGCATTGCGTGCCGTTGATTTTGTATTAAACGCGTTTTTCCCATTATATTTTAGTCTGTAAGATTGTTGATGCCGTTTTATCGAGCGGGTTATTATGGAGAAAACCGGCCTGATACTGGATTCAAACACCATCTCAGGAATAGCACGGCTTGCAGGTGACGCCGAAGCAGCGGGCTTTGACTCCGTCTGGGCTACCGAGCTTTACAGGACTTCCTTCGGGCAGCTTGCGGCCGCAGCCCTTCACACGAGCACTGTCAAGCTCGGCACGGCAGTAGCGCTTGCTTTTACCAGAACCCCCCTCCTAATGGCCCTTACCGCTTTTGACATCGACGAGATCTCGGGAGGCAGGCTCGTACTCGGTCTAGGGAGCGGGGCGAAGCGTACGAACGAGCTGTGGCACGGTATCTCACACGGTAAGCCCGTCAAAAGGATAAGCGAGTATATAGAGTTATTGAGGTTGATGTTCGAGGGTGTCCATCGGGGAGAGGCCGTTACCTATAAGGGGGAGTACTACGACATAGACCTCAAGGGTTATCACAGGGCATTCGAACCAGCCAGGACGGACATACCTATATTCCTAGCGGGTGTGGGGAAGAACATGACAAAGGCTGCGGGTGCCGTGGCCGACGGCTACATCGGGCATGTTGTGTGCGCTCTAAAGTATTTGAAGGAGGTGGTGTGCCCAAGCATCAAATCGGGACTTGAGGTATCGGGCAGGGATAGAGGGGACTTTACTCTCTCGTCCATAATCACATGCGCTCCCTCTAAGGACAGGAAGAGGGCGGAGGATGCCGCTCGAAGAACCATTGCTTTTTATGCGACGGTCAAGACTTATGCACCCCCTTTTAAGCTGCACGGCTTCGAGCGGGAGGCCGCTTTAATCCGTGAGGCCTTCTTTAAAGAAGACCTAGATTCCATGATAAAGAACGTAAGCGATGAAATGGTCAGAGCCTTTGCCGTTGTAGGGGACGTTGAAGAATGCAGGAGGAGGGTTCAGGAATACAGGCGGTACGTAGACCTGCCCATATTGAGCGCTCCCCATTACTACCTGGACTTCGACGAGGTGGGGGAATACCAGAAGGCCATACTGGAGATATTCGGCCGCTAAGATGCCTTGACCCCCGAATAGAGAACTACTATTCCCAGGGTGAGTTCAAACCATCGTGGCGGCTCGAAGCCGGCGTCCCTCATGAGCTCGGCAAACTCTGTGCGCTGTGGAAAACTTGGAATAGATTCGGCAAGGTATCGGTACTCCGGCCTGCAGCCAAATATTGAGCCGAGCAGCGGTATGACGTTTCTCATGTAGAACATATAAATGGGTGAGAACAACGAGTTAGAGGGCACCGCGAATTCGAGCACCCCGATACTTCCTGAGGGCCTCAGCACCCTGGCCATCTCTCTCAATGAAAGCAGCGGATCGACGGTGTTCCTGATGCCGAACGCTATGGTCACGGCGTCGAATAAGCCGTCCTCGAACGGCAGGTTCTCTGCGGAGCCTTCAACCAGATCGATTCTCCCCTCAAGGCCTAATTTTCGCGTCTTTTCCTCCGCAATACGGATCATATGGGAACTCGGATCGATACCCGTTATCTTCGCATCGGGCCACTTCCTGGCCACTTCAATGCACACTTCCGCCGTCCCTGTGGCGACGTCGAGGACGCGTTGACACTGCCCAATCTCGGCGGCAAGCCTCTTTCTCCACGATGCATCTATCCCTAAGCTGCATATGCTGTTTAGACGGTCGTAGTTTCCGGCTAATTTAGTGAAAAGCGGCTCTGTCTCGGGCATGTACTTCAACTCTTGTTGAAAAGCTCTATAAGGTTTTTTGCGTAGGTCAGGTCTCCGGCCGTCATGATGTGAAAGCCGGCGAAGCTGTCTTTGACCTTTTCCATTTTTGTCAGGCTGTTCTCAAGCGCATAGCTCCTTATGTCTTCATCGGGAAGCTCGCTAATTCTATCGAGAATGCGCGTGGGAATCTCGACCCCCGGCAGTCCCTTGGATATGGTTTCGGCCATTTTGCGGCTTTTGAGCGGTAGGATGCCTAAAATAATGGGAATGTCCGTATTTCCCACTAAGTCTCCGAAGGCGAGTATCTTGTCTATGGAATAGAGCGGCTGGGTCAAAAAGAACTTCACGTCGAGCTGCTGCCTTTTCTTTATTCTTCTAAGAAGGTTGTCTTTTGAGGCTAGGTTGTTGGGGTTTAGCACGGCTCCGGAGAAGAAGTCGGTTCCGCCTTTAATCCCTCTTCCAAGGGCGTCAAGACCCGTGTTGAGGTTTTTTATTATACCCAGCAGCTCGATAGAGTTGACCTCGAACACTTCTGCGCTGTCAGGGAAATCCCCGATGCTCATTCTGTCTCCCTTGAGGGATACCAGGTTTTTGATCCCCAGGGCATGGGCTCCCAGCAGCTCGCTTTGAATGCCCAGAATGTTCCGGTCTCTGGTCGTTACGTTCACGAGAACGTCTATGTCGAGGGTTGTTTTTAGCAGATGGCCGAAGACCACCGAGCTCATGTTCAGCTTAGCCATTGGGCATGAAGTAATGTTGATGGCGTCGGCAAGCCCTTTGAGTTTTTTTGCCCGTCCGATGATTTCCTGGGAATCGGCTCCCTTGGGAGGTGTGACCTCAACCGTTATAATAGTAGGTTTAGAGGCCAAGAGATCTTCAAAAGATTTCATTGGTATAATTTTTCTGTGCGGGTTATGTTTGTCAAATCAACTGTGATGGTGTAGCTTTGTGCTTTCCGAGCCGGTGAATATCGGAATGGCTGTTCTATGCGAATCTACGTTCTCATTATGGCTGGCGGGGAGGGGAAGAGATTCTGGCCGCTGGGAAGGAAGAGTAAGCCCAAGCAGTTCCTATCCCTTATAGGGGATAGAACGATGCTGAGGCACACGGTGGACAGAGTTCTTCCCATTGTGCCTATCGGGAATGTTTTGATAGTCACCGTCCGGAGGTACGCGGAGCAGACCTTGATACAAATCCCCGAGCTGCCTAAACAAAACTTAATCCTTGAGCCTGTGGGGAAAAACACATGTGCCTGCATAGCGCTCGGCGCCGCACATTTGAGCTCAGTTGACCCTGAGGCGGCGATGCTGGTTCTTCCCTCAGACCATGCGGTAGGCGACGAAGAAGCGTTCAATAAAGCGGTGATGGTCGGAGAGAAGGTTTTGGATACCAAGCTGCCCTCAGGGGCGAGTCCGCTTGTTATGTTCGGCCTCAAGCCAAAGAGTCCTGAGACCGGTTATGGTTACATAAGGTCGGGTGAGTTAATCAGTAAGATTGACGCACATGAGGTAAGAATGGTCTCTGAGTTCACCGAGAAGCCCGATATCGAAAAGGCAAGGTCTTATCTTGAGGAGGGCGGGTACTATTGGAACAGCGGTATGTTCATGTGGAAAGCAAAGAGGGTGCTTGAGGAGATCAAAATGACCCTCGCCGAGTGGAGGACCTCTCTAACTGAGCTTGAGGAGGGAATAGGCGGAGATGGGGCAGAGGGCGCAATTGAGAATTTTTATTCCACGGTCGAAGACGGGTCTATAGACAAGCTTCTGCTTGAGAAATCCACGGATACGGTGGTAATTCCCGTGGACTATCCCTGGAGCGACTTGGGCAGTTGGGAGGCGCTGGACGTGTATCTACGCAGGGATGCAAGTGAAAACGTGATGCTCGGTGACGGAATTTCGGTTGATTCCTCAGGTTGTTTGGTCATAGGAGGCGATAAGCCGGTCGGCATTGTCGGTCTTCGTAACGTGATAGTGGTGGACACCGGGGACGCCATTCTGGTGCTGGATAAATCCAAGTCCCAATCGGTGAAGGAATTGGTGGAAATACTCGAAAAAGAATGGAGCGATGTTGTTTAGCTTATGCACTATCCTGGCTCATTGTCTTGAGATGATATGAGTGCTGTTGCTATATTTTTAGAGGTAAAAGCCTGTTTTTATGAAGGGCTCCGATGGACGATTCTACTTATTTAAGACAAAAGGCTTTCGGGTTTAATGAATATGCCCAGGGATTTTTGTATATCGCCGTAGTTATGATGCGCTCCACTTCCATATCACTAAACATTTGCCTAATGACGAGTACCATCCCCATCCCAGATATCCCCTTTTTCAGGCGGATTCCGAAATTAAGAGCTGATTTGTTTCTCTCTGATAGTACGCGCATATACTTGCCAAATTGTGTGATAATTGTAAATTAATTATCTGAAATCGTTGGAAAAGCCGCGAGATTATCCTAACGTAAAGGGTTTAGGCGGCTGAGAATCGTCATATATGCAAGAGGGCATACTTTTTGTTATATCCGGCCCGTCCGGGAGCGGCAAGACGACGCTCGTGAAACAACTCCTTAGCGGGGTGCGGGGTCTTAGATATTCTATTTCGTACACGACCCGCAAGCCCAGACCCGGAGAAAGGGATGGAGTGGACTACAAATTCATCAATGAGCGCCACTTTGAGGAAATGATCGCCAACGGGGAGTTTGCCGAATGGGCGAATGTATACGGAAATCTTTACGGAACTCCATTAAGCGAGATCGAGATATTCCTTAAACATGGCTCGGATCTTATACTTGAGGTCGATGAGCAGGGCGTGGGAAGCATCAAGAAACGATACGGAAAGGGGGTTTATATCTTTATAGCCCCTCCTTCGTTAAACACACAGACCGAAAGGCTTCGGAGGAGGAAAGCCGGAAAGGACGACAGGCTTGACGTTAGACTTAAGAGGTTTAATGAAGAGATGGAAAATAGAGAAAGCTATGATTATATTATTGTTAATGACGACTTGGACGAGGCAGTCGAGGCCTTGGAGGGGATAGTTATAGCTGAGAGGAAAAAAAGGTAGAGATTTGAATATCCGAGCAGGCTTTGATCTGTTAACACATGTTACGTTTAAATGATGTAGTTGAAAAGCTAAGCACCTATCTCCCTCTTCAGGATGAAGATATAGAGGAGCTTAAAAAGGCTTATGTATACAGCGCAAAGGTGCACGCCGGTCAAAAGCGCAGCTCGGGGGAGCCTTACCTGAGCCACCCGCTCGAGGTAGCCGGTATTCTGGCTGAAATGCGATTGGGTGTACCTACTATAATTACCGCCCTGCTTCACGACACCGTCGAGGACACGTTGACGACCCTTGAGGACATTGACTCTCTCTTTGGCTCTGAAGTCGCATCTCTCGTGGATGGCGTTACCAAGATAAGCAAGCTTCCCGTTAGCTCAAAAATTGCCAAGCAGGCCGAAAGCTTCAGGAAACTTATCCTTGCCACCGCCAAGGACATCAGGGTTGTGCTTATCAAGCTTGCCGACAGGCTGCACAATATGCGCACACTGGAGCCTCTGCATGAGGAAAAACGCAAGAGGATTGCGAGGGAGACTCTGGATATATATGCCCCTTTGGCTCACAGGTTGGGAATATACTGGATAAGGACTGAGCTCGAAGATTTGGCATTCAGGTTTAACCAACCCCAGGAGTATCTTCAGCTTTCCGAGATTGTGGCCTCGAAGAGGGGAGAGTGGGAAAAGTATGTGAAGGAAGTTTCTGAAATACTTAAAGGAAAACTTGATGAATTTGGTATAACTGCCGAGATTACGGGTAGATTTAAGCACTTATATGGAATCTACAACAAAATGAAGGCCCTTGATATCGAACTCGATCAGCTGCATGACGTAATCGCCTTTAGAATCATCACAGACGACACAAAGAAGTGCTACCAGACCCTCGGCGCCGTACATTCGACCTGGAAACCCGTGCCTGGAAGGTTTAAAGACTACATAGCACTACCGAAGAGCAACGGCTACCAGTCGCTTCATACATGTGTGATGGGTCCCTTCGGGGAAAGGATGGAAGTTCAGATAAGGACCGACAGGATGCACGAGATAGCCGAGTACGGTATAGCCGCCCATTGGAAGTATAAGGAAGGGGAAGTAGAAGAGGGTGAGAGCTACAAGATATACGCAAATTTGAGAAAGCTGCTTGAGTGGAAGGACATTAAGGACCCCTCCGAGTTCCTCGAGGCGATAAAGGGAGACCTATTGCCGAGTAATATGGTCTACGTTTTCACCCCGAAGGGCGACCTTAAGGAGCTGGTCTCCGGGTCAACCCCCGTGGATTTTGCCTACGCCATTCATACCGAGGTTGGAAACCGCTGCTCGAGGGCGGTTGTTAACGGTAAGATAGTGCCGCTTGATTATAATCTTAGAAGCGGAGACAAAGTGGAGATAACGACTTCGAGGGACAGGGTGCCGAGTCGTGACTGGTTGAAGTTCGTAGTATCTTCACGCGCAAAAACCAGAATACGCTCCTGGCTGAGGACTGAGGAGAGAAAACAGGCGAAGGTTATGGGAAAATCCATAGTAGAGAGAAAATTCAAGCAGAAAGGCCTTGATTTTCAATCCATGTTGAAGAGCGGCGAGCTGGATTCTCATATCTCAAACCTGTCCGTAAAGGATGCCGAAGAGTTATATGTGGCCGTTGCATTTGGAAGCATCACCGTTAATGAGCTGATAAGGTCGGTACTGCCCAAAGAGGAGCAGGAAAAAGAGCCTGAAAAAGAATCTAGAATAAAGAGAATAGTCAAATCATTGGTGAGCGAAACCCAAGGGGGAGTGATTGTAAAAGGATACGACAACATCCTCGTGAGGTTGGGCAATTGTTGCTCTCCGCTGCCCGGGGAGCCTATTGAGGGGTATATCACTCGCGGAAGGGGTATCACAATACACAGGCACAATTGTCCTGAAATACTCAATGTCGACCCGCAGAGGAAGATAGAAATAGAGTGGGATGCGACCGCTAAAACAAAGTGGATTGCCAGGATAGTCGTAACATGCTCAGACCGGCCCGGCATGCTTTCCAGCATATCGAATTCGATCGCAACATCTGAGGTAAACATTTCGATGGCCGAAATTCACACGACGGCCGACGACATGGCCCTAGGGACCTTCGATGTTACCGTGTCCGACCTCAAGCAGCTTGAAGGGATTATGAGCTCGATCAGAAGAGTAAAAGGCGTGTTGTTGGTTGAACGTGTCACAGAGGCCTAGGAATGAGACCTAATAATACGCCTAAGGGCAATGAACTTAACCAAAACCGTTTACTTTTTGATTGAATGTATGGATTACATCGGGCAACTATATTAAATACAGTCGGTAAGAGCTGATGTTGCAAGAACCCTTATACCGATATATAATCAAGACTCTGCGATGGAAATCCCCGGTTCGGAACAAAAAAATCTAAATACCAAAGCCAGCTCTGCGCTTAAAGAGGCTAAAAAGCTGCTCAAGGATCACTCTTCTAAAGTTGATTCCGCGGCGGCCGGCCGTGTTGAGTTAATGATACGAGAAACCCAAAGGGCTCTTGAGGATAGCGACTATGAAGAGCTGGGGGGAAGGGTTAACGACCTGAAAGAAGCCGTTGATAAACACCTTCTGAAATTCAAGAAATCTAAAATCCGCCAAAATATAGAGTCTCTTCTCATGGCTGTTCTCCTTGCCCTGTTTATAAGAGCATTTATATTTCAGCCGTTCAAGATACCTTCGGGTTCAATGATTCCTACGCTTCTGATAGGTGACCATCTTCTGGTTAATAAGTTTATCTACGGTGTGAAAATTCCCTTTACCGACACATTAATCATCCCCCCTCTTAGTGACATAAAGAGGGGAGATGTTGTTGTGTTTATATACCCGAACCCCGAAAGAGACCCTTCGAAGAAAAATCAACATTACATAAAGCGGGTCGTAGGGCTGCCTGGGGACAGCATTGATATTAAGGGTAGAAACCTGGTTATTAACGGGGTGGAGGTTCCGCTCTCTTATGAAGGTGATTATACCCTTATGCCCGGTCAGGACGATATAAAAGACCGGTACAGTGAAAACCTTTTCGGCAATCTGCACACTGTGATATACAATAAGGATAAGGAAAGAACCCAGAAGGGAACTAAGATCCCGGTATCAAAAATTCCCGAGGGTTCTATATTCTTAATTGGTGATAACAGGGATAACAGCAGGGACAGCCGCTGGTGGGGTTTTGCTCCCTTAAGCAATGTTGTCGGCAAAGCATTTATCATCCATTTGTCCATAAATTCCAATCACAACAGTTTTTATGACATTATCAGGTGGGGAAGAATAGGCTCTATCGTTCAATAGTGTTTATGCTTTATGTAAGATCAATTTATAAGGGAGGCAGAAGTTGAGCTTTAAAACAGCAGCAGGAATCCTTGTATTGATAGTCGTGTTAATAGTGGGGCTTAAAACGGTGCCGATTATGTATAAAGGCTACATAGCTCTTCCCGGAACCTGCAAAGGGGCGGTTGATCTGTACAAAAAATATGGTGCAACTTATGTTCAAACGGAAATGAACGACAGGCTCGATACCCTTAACGTACCCAGAGAGAAAAGGGAGATTTACGTTCGGGTGTCCGGCTCTAAGGTGTATGGGACGATCATATATTTCGATACGGCAGATTTTTACGGAAAGTATCAAAAGGACTTCTACTTCCAGGAAGAATGCGAGGGGGAGCGATCGAGCGTTTATGATAGAGGCAGGTAGCTTTTAGGTATGTGTACAAAAACCGTCATGGGACCTGAGCTCATAAAGGAAGCTGTCACGAGGATCGCGTGTGAGATTGTTGCCAGAAACTCTCAGGTTGAGGACTTAAGAATTATAGGCGTAAGGACTAGGGGGGTTCACATAGCCGAAAGAATCGCCGTCGGTATAAAACATACGGCAAAAGAAAAACCGCTGATAGGAGTTGTGGACATCACCCTGTACAGAGATGATCTGAGGAGAAAATCCCAGTGGCCCGAGGTTAAGAGAACTAATATTCCTTTTAACGTGGATAACAAAACCGTGGTTCTCGTTGACGACGTCCTATATACCGGCAGAACGGCTCGTGCTGCAATGGAGGCGATAATGGACTACGGAAGACCGGACTCCATTCAGCTTGCCGTGCTCATAGACAGGGGTCTCAGAGAGCTGCCTATACATGCCGACTACGTGGGAGCGACCGTTGACACATCTGCAGCCCAAACCGTAAAAGTGCTGCTTGAGGAGCTTGATGGGAGGGATGAAGTCATCGTTCATGGAGAGTGAGTCTCGTGTTTAAAAAGGCACATATTCTCGGACTCAAAGATATGTCTTCCGAAGAGATCACCCATATTCTAGACACATCCGAGTCGATGAAAGAGGTTTCCACAAGGGACGTGAAGAAGGTTCCCGTGCTTAGGGGCGCCACGGTTGTGAACCTGTTCTTCGAGCCGAGCACAAGGACGCGCTCTTCGTTCGAGATTGCGGAGAAGAGGCTTAGCGCCGATGTGCTTAATTTCTCTCTTAGCCAGAGCAGCATTGTAAAAGGCGAGACCCTTCTTGACACCTCGAGAAACCTCGTGGCCATGGGAGCGAGCGTTATTGTGATAAGGCACTCTATGTCCGGGGCGCCGTGGGTTCTGGCCAGGGAGCTGAACTCATCCATTATTAACGCTGGAGACGGGTCGCATGAGCACCCAAGCCAGGCGCTTCTGGACCTGTTTACCGTCAGGGAAATAAAGGGAGATATAAGGGGACTTAAGGTACTCATTGTAGGGGACATCTTGCACAGCCGCGTTGCGGGCTCGAATATCTGGGGGTTCTTGAAGCTTGGGGCGGAGGTCAGGGTGGCCGGGCCTCCCACAATGATCCCGTCGTATGTTGAGGACTTTGGCGTGAAGGTGTTTTACAACCTCGATGAGGCCCTAGATGGAGTCGATGTGGTAATGATGTTGAGGATCCAGCGTGAGCGTCAGGAGGGAGGGATGTTCCCCTCCTTGAGGGAGTATTCGAAGTTTTACGGTCTTACTCAAGAGAGGTTAAAGCTGACGGACGGAGATGTTCTGGTAATGCACCCCGGGCCTATCAACAGAGGCGTTGAGCTCTCTAGTGAAGTGGCGGATGCTAATCAATCGGTTATTTTGGATCAGGTCGCTAACGGCATTGCCGTAAGAATGGCCATGCTGTACGTAGTATCCACCGGGAGTCTGTCGTGATGAGGATTCTTATTAAAGGGGGCAATATAGTCGACCCTTCCTCGGGAGTCAATCGCAGGGGGAATATCCTGATCGATGACGGAATAATCCATTCCTACCCCGAGAGGACTAAAACGATTGAAAAGGACGCAGAGACCCGGGTCATCGATGCCGCTGGCAAAGTTGTGGCGCCTGGGTTCATCGATATGCACACCAACCTCGGTGAGCCGGGGTACGAGCATAAAGAGACTATGCGCACCGGCAGCATGGCCGCGGCCGCCGGGGGTTTCACGACCGTTGTGTGCATGCCCAGTACCGTTCCGGTAAACGATAACGCCTCGGTTACCGAATACATACTCTTCAAGGCAAGGACAGAGGCCGTAGTGAACGTACTGCCGATAGGCGCCATCACCAAGGGCCTTGAGGGAGCCTACATTGCTGAGATTGGGGAGATGAGAGAAGCCGGCTGCGTCGGAGTTACGGATGCTCAATACCCCGTGATGGACTCGCGCGTAATGCGCCTTGCTATGGAATATACAAAGGCGTTTGATATTCCCGTAATTACAGATTGTCAGGATGTGGACTTGGCCACTGGAGGCGTGGCAAACGAAGGATATATCTCGACTATGCTGGGACTCAAGGGGGTGCCCTCGGCCTCAGAAGAGGTTATGGTTTCACGGAACATTTCCCTTGCCGAGCTCGCCGGAGCAAGGCTCCATATCTCCCACGTTTCCACAAAAGGGGCAGTGAGACTCATCAGGGAGGCAAAGCAAAGGGGGTGCAATATAACTGCTGAAGCCGCTCCCCATCACTTCGGTCTCACTGAGCAGGCGGTCATCGGATATGACACTATGGCGAAGGTAAGTCCGCCTCTTAGAACCGAGGCTGATGTTGTTGCGCTGAAGGAGGGTTTGCGTGACGGGACTATCGATGTGATTGCGACCAGCCATTCCCCCCACACCGAAGATGAAATCAAGGTGGAGTTTGACCTTGCGCCGTTCGGTATATCCGCACTTGAAACCGCCTTACAGGTATCTCTTCAACTGGTGAGAGACGGGGTTTTGACGTTGCCCGAGATGATAGAAAAGTTCACCGTCAAGCCCGCCCAAGTCTTGGGCATCCCTAAGGGCTCTATAAGAGTCGGAGCCACGGCCGATGTGGTAATATTCGATGAGCACGAGCTCGTTACCGTAGACAGAGCTACGTTCTTATCCAAGGGTAAGAACACCCCCTTCCACGGCGCCGAGCTCACCGGGCGTGTGCTTTGGACGATTGTGGGGGGTGAAGTGGTCTATTCGGTTTAGTCGGGTTTAGGCTCAATTTCCCTTGAGGGTTTCTCAACTAATACATTTATGTCTCTTTGGTGAATTATATCGTTAATCAGCCCGGCGCTAATTATACACATTACCCAGTCTAGGACGGATGAGCTTTCTTCTGTGCCGTTTATTCCGTGCATTCGTAGGATTTGTCGAATAGTCCTGCCGATGGTGATTTGGTGGTAAAAATGGTAGACCCCGCAGGTTTGTAATGTGAGGTTTATCCATTTCGAGCAGGTAAATTCTTCTTCGGTGCGCAGGGTGTTTACAAAACCGATTTTCCTTCGCTGCCAGATGAAGCTGTAAAATCCAAGCGTAATAATGAATAGCAAAGCGTCTATCAGCACGTTGCTCCTGTAGGCAAGAAGTTTTTCTTTTAAAAGTGAATTAAATCTGTCGGTCAAATCGTGTCCCCTTACAGGAAAAAATTTGGCACCATGACCCATTCTGTGAAACCGGAGAAAAAGCAGGCTGAAGATTATACCTGCGCTTGAGGAAACACTAAGCCCTTTTATGGCCGATAAGAGATTTACTTATGTCTATGTTAGAGAGTTATATTTATCTCCGATTTTCCAAGATTTGACCGGGGAGAAAGCAAGGATTGATGACTGAAAGCGCCCGAGCGCCTAAATCACTATTAAACCTCCCGTTCGTCCTCGTAATCATTTCTGTATTTTTCTTCTTTTTCAATTTCCATTCTTTTCTCCTTCTGCCCCTGCGTATAAAAGAGCTTGGGGGAACTGAGTCCGATATTGGGTTTATTACTGGGATTATGTGGCTCAGCACCCTGTTTTCGACCCTTGCGGTTGGGGTGCTTGTGGACAGGGTAGGCAGGCGTTGGTTCCTGGCCATTGGGGGACTTGTGATGGCGCTTACCACCCTTCCGTTCGCATATATGACAGAATTGTACCCATTTTTCCCCTTGCTCAGGGTGGCCCACGGCGCAGCGTTCTCGCTTTGCTTCGTTTCAGCCGGGGTGCTTACCGCAGACCTTACGCCCGCTTCGAAAAGGAGCCAGGCGCTTGGTATTTTCGGCGCTTTTACGATTGTGAATTACGCCCTTGCCCCATTTGTGGGTAATATGTTGATTCAGGCGGTGGGATTTGAGGGCTTTTTCCTCTTTGTTTTCGCCTTCGGCTTGCTCTCTTTCATTATCGCGGCTTTTGTAAACGAGCCCAGTTTGAGCAAGTTCGGGGGAACTGAAGGAACCATTCTCGGCACGCTCGGAAGACGCGGTGTGGGGATAGCCGCAGCCGCGCTGCTTATTTCCGGCTCGGGTTTCATCCCTGCCCTCAATTTCCTTCCCGTCTATTCCGTCGATATCGGTCTCGACAGGTTCGATGTATTCTTTATCTCTTACACCTGCGCTGTGCTTGCTGTGAGGGTATTTGGAGGGTGGATTCCCGACAGGTTCGGGAAGAAGAGGGCGGCCGTTCCCTCGATGCTTTTATTTGCGCTCAGCATAATCGGGCTGGGGTTGGTAACGAGAACGATAGAGTTTATTCCCCTCGGGGTCTTGTTCGGCATCAGCCACGGTCTTGCATATCCTTCAGTGTACGCCCTTGTAATCGATCTTGCGGAGGAAGGGGAAAGGGGAAAGGCTTTTTCAATATGCAGCATGTCATTCAGCGTGGGTGGTATGTTCGGCTCTTTCGCTTACGGTTATGTGGCGGAGTATTGGGGGTACATGTTAATGTATATACTTGCAGGGATGGTTTGCCTTTTCGGATTTGCGCTTTTCGGATTGTTCGGGAGGGAGAGAGCCGATTTTAACGCTGCTTTAGGTAATTAGACCCTAGGTCGGGACTTTGTGCCATACGCTTTTATTTTGCAAAGATGATGGTTCACAGAACAGAGAAATCTGCATTGCCGCAAGGGTTGAGGCGTCCGGGGCGAGTATCTGTTCCCTTGACGCAAAAAATCTTTTGAGGTAGAAAGAATACCCTAATATGGAAAGCGACTTAGTAGACCAGCGTAAGAAAAAGATTGACGAGCTGACGGAGCGGGGAATAGATCCCTTTCCCAATGACTTTAAGCCCTCTCACAGTACTGCGCAGCTCAATTCGGCCCACGGCGATAGCTCTCCGGAGCAGCTCGATGAGCTCAAAGATGAGTTTGCGCTAGCCGGGCGCGTTGTTGCCATAAGAGATTTCGGCAAGAGCATTTTCTTGCACATCACCGACGGGTCGGGGAGGATTCAGGGATATTTGCGCAAGGATGTAGCGGGCCCGGAGCAGCTCGACTTTTTTAAGAAGATAATAGATATAGGGGATATTGTCGGCATTAAGGGGAGCCTCTTTAAGACCAAGACAGGCGAGCTGACCGTAAACATTAAATTTGTTAAGCTTCTCACAAAATCCATTCGCCCACTGCCTGAAAAATGGCACGGCCTCAAAGACGTCGAGATAAGGTTCAGGCAGCGCTACCTCGATTTGATTGCCAATCCCGAAGTGAAGGAAACGTTCATCAGGAGACAGAAGATAATCAAGCTGATAAGACACTTCTTAGACAACAGGGACTTCTTCGAGGTCGAAACCCCCATCCTCCATCCGATAGCCGGCGGAGCGGCGGCAAAGCCGTTTAAAACCTATCACAACGCATTGGATATGGAGCTCTACCTGCGGGTTGCTCCCGAACTGTATCTGAAGAGGCTCCTTGTGGGCGGGTTTGAGCGTGTCTACGAGATCGGCAGGTCGTTCAGGAACGAGGGACTGTCGAACCAGCACAACCCCGAATTCACAATTATGGAGCTTTACCAGGCCTACGCTACATACGAAGACCTGATGAGCCTGATAGAGGAGTTGTTTTGTTATGTGGCTGAAACTATACTGGGTACGCTCGAGTTTGAATACCAGGGAACGCTAATAAACCTGAACCCTCCATGGGAGAGGGTGAGCATTATGGCAAGTTTGGAGGAGATCGTTGGCGCCGAGGTACTTCATAGCGAAGATATGCTTTTCAAGAAAGCCGATTCACTGGGAATTAACCACCTGGGGATAAGGGGAAAGGCCTTGGTGGAGATTTTTGAGAGTGTACTCGGAGATAAAATCGTAAACCCCACCTTTGTTTTCGGTTTTCCCCTGGACGTATCCCCGCTGGCGCGCAGGAACTCCGAGAACCCGGAGTTAACAGACCGTTTCGAGCTGTTTATAAACGGACGCGAGTACGCTAACGCCTTTTCTGAGCTAAACGACCCGGTTGACCAAAGAGCTCGGTTTATGGCACAGCTAGAGATGAAGGCAAAGGGCGAGGAGGAAGTGCACGAGATGGATGAGGACTTTATCACGGCGCTCGAGCACGGGATGCCCCCAGCCGCCGGCGCCGGAGTGGGCATTGACCGGCTGGTAATGCTACTGTCCAATGTGCCGTCTATCAGGGAAGTGCTGTTTTTCCCTCACTTAAGACCGGAATGAAATATGAGTTCTTCATAGGCCTTAGATACCTGAGATCCAAGAGAAGGCAAAAGTTCATCTCTATCATCGGCCTTATATCCATCCTGGGTGTGTTTATAGGCGTTATGGCCCTCAATGTGGTGCTGGCCGTAATGAGGGGGTTCGAGGAGGAGTTAAAGGAGACAATCCTCGGAGTGAACTCCCATCTCGTGGTGTTGAGCTATGACGGCGCTATGGAAAACTACCTCGATGTTGTAGAGAAGGTAAAGAAGTTCCCGGGCGTCGCCGGTGTGAGCCCTTTTATCTACGGCCAGGCGATGCTGGTGGGCGAGACTACCGTTGTTGGAACGGTGGTAAGGGGCATCGACCCAGTGAATGCGGGTAGTGTTACTAATATTGAAACGGCAATAGGAAAGGGAAGCACCTTCACTGGGGAAAGCAAAGTTGATGATGCCGTATTGGCAAAGCTCGGCAGGGAGATTCTTCTTAAATTGGGAGGTGAGACACAGTCCGGGCGCCCTCCGGTAATAATCGGACATGAGCTGGCCTCGAACCTGGGTGTGGGTATCGGCAGTATTGTCGATCTTGTATCCCCATTTGGAAAACTGGGCCCGATGGGTCTCCAGGCTAAGATTAAGAAATTTGAGGTTGTCGGGAGCTTCGATTACGGCATGTTCGAGTATGATTCATCCCTGGCATACGTATCCCTGCTGGACGCGAAAAAGTTCTTCGGCATGGAGAACAGAGCCACAGGCGTTGAGGTTAAGGTGCACGATATCTATAAATCCTACGAGATCGGCCAGGCCATTATGAGCAGCCTGGGCTATCCGTTCTATTCCAGGAATTGGGAAGATGTGAATAAGAGCCTTTTCAGGGCGCTGCGGCTTGAGAGAATAGCCATTGGGATTTTTCTTGGGCTCATCATTCTTGTCGCCGCCCTGGACATTGTGAGCACGCTCACTATGGTGGTTATGGAAAAGGGTAAGGACATCTCGATTCTTCGCGCCATGGGAGCAACCCAGGGCGGGATCATGAGGATATTTATGGTAGACGGAATGATCATAGGCTCTGTGGGCACAATTCTAGGGAGCATAGTGGGTTATGGAATGCTATACGCTATAGCAACGTACGATGTTGTAAAACAACTTATTCCGTTTGACCCCAGGGTCTATCCAATTTCTGAGTTTCCTGTTAAAATAGAGCCACTTTATTTTATATACGTGGGTTTGGCAAGTTTAGTCATTTGCTTTCTTGCAACGTTGTACCCTTCGTTTCAGGCGTCGCGTAAGGATCCGGTAGAAGCATTGAGGTACGAATGAGCGAGTACATTATCGAGACACGCAACCTACGCAAAGTGTATGACACTAACGACTCTAAGGTGGCGGCTCTTAACGGGATTGAGATGAAGGTGAAGCGGGGAGAGACGGTTGGAGTGATGGGAGTGTCCGGCTCTGGGAAGAGCACTCTTCTCCATGTCTTAGGCACTCTGGACAGGCCGACTGAGGGGGATGTTATTTACGATGGGGAAGAGATATTTGCGCGCACAGATCAAGAGCTTGCGTATTTCAGGAACCGCGAGCTGGGTTTCGTTTTCCAGTTCCACTACCTGCTTCCTGAATTCAGCGCCCTTGAGAACGTGTTGATGCCGGGGCTGATAGGGGGTATGGAAAGAAGGGAAATGGAGGAGTCGGCTGTGGGTATGCTGGAGCGTGTCGGGTTGGGCGCCAGACTGTCTCACAGGCCGGGCGAGCTTTCAGGCGGGGAGCAGCAAAGAGTTGCAATCGCCAGGGCTTGCGTTCTGAGACCCAGAGTTATTCTTGCCGATGAGCCCACGGGCAACCTTGATCAGGATACGGGAAGCTCTATAATGGATCTTTTCTTACAGTTAAACGAAGAGTATGGAATTACCATTGTTCTGGTATCGCACGACGTTACTATAGCCGTCAGGCTTGATAGAAGAATCAGGCTATTGGATGGAAAAATCATAGATGAAAATTAATTTCGCACCCAAGAGAATAAAGTTATCTGTAATTGGGCTCTTAATCCTTTCGGCTGTTATCCCAAGCTTCGCTTCCGGGGAGCAGGATATCGTAGTTATTCAGATTTTCGGCAACAGGAGGATTGAAGCAGGCGTCATAGCAAGCCGGATCGGCTCGAAGGTTGGTGAGCCTCTCTCTGCCGAAATGGTAAGGCAGGACATAAAGTCTATTTACAAATTGGGTTTCTTCGAGGACGTGTCTGCCGAGGTGGAGAGAACACCCGATGGCTTGATTCTAATATACAGGGTCAGTGAAAAACCGGTGGTTGTCGACATAAGGATCAGAGGCGCTAAGAAGATAGATGATGACGATATCGAAGAAGTAATAAACTTGAGGGAAGGGAGAATCATTGAGCTTGCTAAGGTCAACAAGAGCCTGGATGCAATAAAAAAGCTGTATTCAACGCAGGGGTACGTAGGCACTGAAGTAGACGTGGAGATTGAGCCTAAGGGGGAAGGGACGGTAAGCGTTATATTCGATATAAAAGAGGGCAAGAAGGCCTTTATAAAAAAGGTTAGGTTTGTGGGAAACAGCGCCATCAAATCAAAGAAGCTTAAAAAGGGGCTTTATTCAAAACCCCGGTGGTTCCTTTCTTATTTTACTGAGCGGGGACTTTACAATCATGAAGAGATCGAAAGGGACTCAGACCGCATTAGGATCAAGTATCTCGATAGGGGTTATATAGACGTAAAGTTAAGCAAGCCTGAGATCGAGTATGATAAAGACATAGACGGATTTGTCGTAACGTTCAGGATTGAAGAAAATAATAGATACTCGGTTGAGCGCATCGATTTTTCCGGGGATATAATGGGCTTTAAAGACGATTTGGAAGGTCTGCTTAGCCTGGAGAGCGATGAACATTTCAGCAGTGCGAAATTGTCTGCGGATCTTACTGCTCTAACCGTGTATTACGGAAACCGCGGGTTCGCGTTTGCAAACGTGGACCCGAGATTCCAAAAGGATCAGAGCAGCTCCACGGTGTCGGTGACCTTCTACATTGAGAAAGGCCCTGAGGTAACGATAAGGAAAATCGATATTGTTGGGAATACTCGAACCAGAGACAAGGTAATAAGAAGGATGATTCCCATTGGAGAACAAGAGCTTTTCCATTCCTCAAAAGTTCAGGCAATTCAGCGGCGTGTCTTCAGGCTGGGGTTTTTTGAAGACAATATAGAGATTGAGACGGAGCGGGTTGAGGGCACCGAGAATGAGCTTGACATCAGGGTGAGGGTAGCGGAAAAGTCTACGGGTTTTTTCAGCATCGCAGGGGGTTTCAGCTCTGTTGAAACGTTTATTTTTGCTGGTCAGATTCAGGAGTCTAATTTTTTAGGATACGGGAAGAGGCTTTCCCTTTCAGCCCAAATAGGCGGCGTAACCAGGGTGTTTTTGCTCAACTATCAGGACCCGAACTTCATGGATACAGACTGGACTTTGGAGACTACATTTTTCAATACCGACAGAGAGTTTAGGGATTTTGAGAGGAGTGCCTTTGGAGGAAGCTTACTTATCGGGCGGAGGATTTGGCGATTTCTCATAGCCAGGGTCTCATACAGGTTTGAGCGTGTGGATATTGGCGAGGTAACTGGAGATGCCCGGCTGATAATAAAGGAATCTAATAGGTCTATAAGCAGCGCGGGGTTAGGGTTTGTCTGGGATACAAGAAATAACGTTTTAGATCCGTCGAAAGGTATAATAGCCAGGGGTTTGGTGGAGTTTGCCGGAAGCGTTTTTGGTGGAGACACCGATTTTGTAAGATATACTTTTTTAACCAGGTATTTTATACCACTGCCTTTGGGAACGGTCTTTACCGTGTCCGGCAGGTACGGGCTGATTGACCTGCGAAATGCCGGCGATGATCTAGTAATCTCCGAGAGATTCTTCCTCGGCGGACCGGATTCCCTGAGGGGATTTGAATTCAGGAGGGTAGGTCCGAGGGTTCCTACCGACGATGGAGGTTTTGTCATAATAGGCGGCACCCAGGAGATTTTATTTCAGGCCGACTTCATATTCCCGCTGGTGCCTAAGTTTGGATTGAAGGGAGTTTTGTTTTTTGACGCAGGTAATGTGTTTAGCGATAGTGAAGATTTTAGCTTAGATCCTTCCGACCTGAGGAGAGATTTCGGGTTCGGGATAAAATGGGTATCCCCATTCGGTCCCCTGAGGTTGGAAGTCGGTTTTCCTATCGGCAAGAGACTTTTGAATGAGGACAAATACGAAGTGCAGTTTACCGTAGGAAACTTATTCTAGAAACCAGGGGGTTTAGAATTAATGAAAAGGGTTTTGTCATTCACATTTGGCATTGTTTTGTTAATGGTCGGCGTGTGCTACGCCCAATCGGCACCCAAGGTAGGGTATTTAGACATCCAGCGTGTTATCAGAGATTCAAAGGCCGGCAGAAGGGCTAAAGACGCTTTTGAGAGGGATTTCAACAAAAGAAAGGCCATCATTGACCAGAAACAGGCCGCTGTCGATAAACTGAAAAAGCAGTTCTTTTCCAAGGAAGGCATTATGGACAATGAGTCCAGGAAAAGATTGGCCGAGGACATAGAAAAGAAAGAGAAAGAGCTGAAGAGGATGCGGGCGGATTTCCGTGAAGAGCTCCAGAAGAAAGATTTTGAGCTAACCGAGAAAATACTTAGAGATGTAGAGAAGGTGCTGAAAAAGTACGGTGATGATAAGGGCTATACTATAGTTCTTGAAAAGACCGAGGGGGGAGTGGTATATGGGTCAAAAGAGGCCGATATTACAGATGATATAATCAAAGAGTATGATTCAAAGAAGTGATCTGCCCTCTAGATACCCATAGAGGTGATTCGGGTGCATTTATGATAATGGATATAGATGATATTAAAGAGTACATTCCCCATAGAGAGCCGTTTTTATTTGTCGACAGTGTGGTTAAAATCGAGCCGGGAAAAAGTATCGTGGCCCGGAGGCTTTTTAGAGCCGAAGAGGATTTCTTTCGCGGACATTTTCCCTCAAACCCGGTGGTTCCGGGCGTGATTATCGTAGAGGCTATGGCGCAGGTAGGGGGGATATTAGTTTGCAAATCGAACCCGGAAGAACTGAGGGACAAGGGCCCCGCACTTGTAGGTATCGATAAAGTGCGGTTCAGAAAACCGGTCAGCCCAGGAGACGAAGTTGAGTTTGAAGTGCAAATACTCAGGAGCAGAGCCAAGATGTGGATACTTCAGGGAATTGCCAGGGTGGAGAAAGAGAAGGTGGCCACTGCCAACATCATGGCTTCGGTGTTTTAGGTGCGATAAAAATTTGTTTAACTAATTGTTTGACTTATTTCATTAAAATATGCTATAATAATTAGCTTCGTGTTATGGAGTTCTACGACCTATATCCTCTATACCTCAAATCTGTAGCTGGCGTAGCTCAGTGGTAGAGCAGCTGACTTGTAATCAGCAGGTCGGGGGTTCAAATCCCTTCGCCAGCTCCATGTTGAAAGATATGTATTACCGTAGCGCACAAATACCAAAATGTCACATATTAGGGGATGTGGCCGAGTGGACAAAGGCAGCAGACTGTAAATCTGCCGGCTTACGCCTACGTAGGTTCGAATCCTGCCATCCCCACCACATGAACTTTAAGAATATTATATCAAAAATGGATGGTACTCCTACCCCTTTACTAAACGTGAGATTTGCGGGAGTAGCTCAGTTGGCTAGAGCATCAGCCTTCCAAGCTGAGGGTCGCGGGTTCGAATCCCGTCTCCCGCTCCAGGGACCTAGGGCCCATGTAGCTCAGTCGGTAGAGCACATCCTTGGTAAGGATGAGGTCAGCGGTTCGAGTCCGCTCGTGGGCTCCACAACGGTTGTGACCATCGGGTGAGAACGAATCAGGAGGGCAAGGCTAGATGGCAAAAAAGAAATTTCAGAGAGGGAAGCCTCATTTAAACATAGGGACGATAGGGCACGTGGACCACGGCAAGACCACGCTGACCTCGGCCATAACTGCTGTGCTTGCCAGGCAGGGCATGGCTGAGCTTGTGGATTTTGACGAGATAGACAAGGCCCCGGAGGAGAGAGAGCGGGGGATAACGATAAACATAGCGCACGTTGAGTATGAGACTGAGAAGCGTCACTACGCCCATGTGGACTGTCCGGGGCACGCCGACTATATCAAGAACATGATAACGGGAGCGGCTCAGATGGACGGGGCGATTCTGGTGGTGAGCGCTCCCGACGGGCCGATGCCCCAGACCCGCGAGCACATATTGCTCTCTCGTCAGGTGGGAGTGCCGTCGATGGTAGTGTGTTTGAACAAGGTAGACATGATGGAAGACGAGGAGCTGCTGGAGCTTGTGGATCTGGAGGTAAGGGATCTGTTGACCGAGTACGGGTTCCCCGGAGATGACATACCTGTGGTAAGGGTAAGTGCGCTAAAGACGCTTGAGTCTGGGGGCAAGGAAGACCACGGGGTACTTGAGCTGATGAGCAAGGTAGATGAGTACATACCCGAGCCTAAGCGTGAGGTGGACAGGCCGTTTTTGATGGCCATAGAGGACGTGTTTACGATATCGGGGCGCGGCACTGTGGTGACGGGCCGAGTGGAGAGGGGCACGATAAAAGCCGGAGCCGATGTAGAGATAGTGGGGTTTGCCGAGACCCGCAAGACGGTGGCAACCAGTTTGGAGATGTTCAGGAAGGTACTCGACGAGCTGGTGGCCGGGGACAACGCGGGCGTTTTGTTGCGCGGAGTCGACAAGGACGAGGTGGAGCGCGGTCAGGTGCTTGCTCTACCAGGGAGCATAACGCCGTATAAGAAGTTCAACGCTGAGGTGTATGTGCTGAAGAAGGAAGAGGGGGGCAGGCACACGCCGTTTTTCAATGGGTACAGGCCGCAGTTTTACCTTCGCACCACGGATGTCACGGGGCAGATACACCTGCCGGAAGGAGTAGAGATGGTCATGCCTGGGGACAACATTCAGATGGAAGTGGACATAATATCTTCTGTGGCGATGGAAGAGGGGCTGCGGTTCGCCGTGAGAGAAGGGGGCAGGACAGTTGGAGCCGGGGTCGTCACAAAGATTATCGAGTAAAGTGCCGGTTATATTCACCAAAGAGCGAGAGAGAAATAGATTAGTGAGGGATTTAATTTAGCGGGCATGGACTCGAAATAATATATTACGTAAAGGTTAAGGGCAGTAGCTCAATTAGGCAGAGCACTGGACTCCAAATCCAGCGGTTGGGGGTTCGATTCCCTCCTGCCCTGAAAATGAAACAATCATGAATAAGTTCGGAGAATTAATTGATTTAATAACACAGTTCTTCAAGGACATCAATTTGGAGCTCAAACGTATTTCATGGCCCGCCTGGAAAGAAACGGTGCGCTCTACCGGGGCCGTGATCGTGATATCCATCATTTTGGCGGGATTCCTGGGATTTATTGATTTTATTTTTTCCATGGCCGTTAAGGTCTTGCTTGGATGAGTGAAGTGGAGATTTAAATAATCATGTCGAAAAAGTGGTATGTGGTTCATACGAATACGGGTTTTGAGGATAAGGTAAAGTCTTATATTGAAGAAAAGTTGAAGATGGAGGGACTCGGGGCAGATGTGGAGGAGGTTCTTATACCGACCGAAACCGTAGTCGAGCCGATCAAGGGCGGGAAAAAAAAGATATCAAAAAGAAAATTCTTCCCCGGATATATATTGGTTAACATGGAGCTGAATGAGGTTACATGGCATTTTATACGCGATATACCTAAGGTGATAGGTTTTGTAGGAGGGAAACTCAAAGACGGCAAGATAGACACCGGTTCCGTGCCCGTTATCGAGGAAAGCGAAATCGATAAGATTAAGACTCAGGTTGAAGAGGGTACGCTGAAGCCGAAACCGAGGGTTAGCTTTGAGAAGGGGGAGACAATAAAAGTTATAGAAGGCCCGTTTGCTAATTTCTCAGGCGTAATCGATGACGTTAATTTCGATAAGGCCATGGTGAAGGTAATGGTTACGATATTTGGCAGAACGACTCCGATACAATTGGATTTTACTCAGGTGGAGAAGACTTGAAATGAAAAAAGAGATTGGTAAGATCAAACTCCTGGTTGAAGCGGGCAAGGCGACACCCTCGCCTCCAGTGGGTCCCGCGCTGGGACAAAAGGGAGTCAACATAATGGAGTTTTGCAAGGCTTTTAACGCCGAGACCTCAAAGAACGAGGGGGTATTTCCTGTGATAGTCACCGTATATGCAGACAGGTCATTTTCATATATTATTAAGACCCCTCCGGTCTCGTACCTGCTGAAAAAGGCTGCGGGTTTGGATAAGGGCTCCGGGGACGTTCCAAGGGTAAAAGCCGGCAATGTTACACCGGATCAGGTAAAGGAGATAGCGAAAACAAAACTCACCGATCTCAATACCGAAGATATTGAAGCTGCTGTAAATATTGTGTTGGGCACGGCAAAGAGCATGGGCATAGATGTCACATAAACGTAGCCCGTAGTATTGAATCTTCTGTGAGCTTTGAGTTTTAAGCAAGCAAGGGAGTGTTGAGGAGACAGAGAAGCATGGCAAAAGGAAAGAAATACATAGAAGCCAGAAGTAAAGTGGATTTGCTAAAATTCTACCCCGTAACGGAGGCTATGGCTCTTCTTGTCGAGACCGGTGTAGCCAAGTTCGATGAAACCGTTGAGGTTGCGGTAAAGCTGGGTATTGATCCCAGACATGCTGAGCAGCAGATCAGGAATGCAATGGTTCTTCCTCACGGCATTGGAAAGGAAATCAGGGTAGCGGTGTTTGCCAAGGGAGACAAGGCGGCCGAGGCGGAGCGCAGCGGAGCCGATTTCGTGGGAGCCGAAGATCTTGTCGAGAAAATATTAAACGAGAACTGGCTTGATTTTGATGTTGCTATAGCCACTCCTGACGTAATGTCAATTGTCGCCAAGCTGGGCAAGGTTCTGGGGCCTAGGGGCCTTATGCCAAGCCCCAAAGTCGGCTCCGTTACATTTGAAGTACAGAACGCGGTTACCGAGGCCAAAGCCGGAAGAATTGAAATGAGGAACGATAAAGGCGGAGTCATTCATGTGCCTATCGGCAAGTTGTCTTTCGGCCCCGAGAAGTTGAGGGATAACTTCCTGGTATTCATCGACACGCTGACCAAAAGGAAACCGCCCGCATCAAAGGGGGTTTTCCTTAGAAAAATAGTGATTTCTTCGACTATGGGCCCGGGGATTAAGGTTGACCTGACTAGTGTTCGCGAATCTTTAAAGGGGTTTGAACTGGCCGCGTAGGTTGTTGGCGCAGTATTGATAATAGATGAATTTTTGATGCGTAATATCAATTATCCAGGTTCCAAGGAGCTGACCAATGCTGTCTAGAGTTGCAAAGGAGGAGTTGGTAAAGGAGTTTAATGAGGCCTTCAAAACAAATCCGTCTCTTTTCGTGCTGGAGTACAAAGGACTTACCGTAAAGGAGATTGAGCTTGTAAGGAGGAATCTTAAGCGGGCCGAGGGCGAGTTGAAGGTGGTCAAAAACTCCCTCCTAAAGATTGCCTCCAAGGATACGGATGTGGAAAAACTCCATGACCTGTTTGTCGGCCCCACGGCTATTGCTATAGTAAAAGGCGAGCCCTCCCCGGTTGCCAAAGTGATTACCGAATCGAAAAAGGAGCTTCCGGCGATCGTGCTTAAAGGTGGAATAATAGACGGTATGGCAGTTACGGTAGAGGAAATCGAGGAGATTTCCAAGTTGCCCTCTAAGGAGGTTCTTCTAGCGCAGTTTATGGGGCTTCTTTGCTCTCCCGTGTCGAATTTCCTGGGGGCTTTGAGGCAAACTCAAACCAAGCTTCTAGACGCCTTAGGTGCTTTAAAGGAAAAAAAAGAGAAGGAAGAAAACGCTGGTTAGGTAATTAGAAGCCGTATGATGATTTTCTTTCTTCGTCTAAACCAAATACTTAATAACCGCAAAGGAGGTTGAGGTTATGGCCAATACAACTAGAGAAGACGTTATCTCTTACCTTGAAAAGGCTACAATACTTGAGGTCTCGGAGCTGGTTAAGGAGATTGAGGAAAAGTTTGATATTAAAGCCGCTCCTCAAATCAGTATGATGCCTGCAGGGCCCGGTGTGGGGACTGAAACCGAAGGTGCCGTCCCTGAGAAGGATGAGTTTGATCTGGTGCTCTCAGAGATCGGCGACAACAAGATACAGGTCATCAAGGCCGTGCGAGGAATGACTTCTCTTGGACTCAAGGACGCTAAGGAGCTGGTCGAAGGCGCTCCGAATACCATTAAAGAAGGCTTGAAGAAAGAAGAAGCTGAAGAGATGAAGCAAAAATTGGAGTCGGCGGGAGCTAAAGTAGAATTAAAATAGTTCGAGGTTTTGATACAACGTCATTACCGCACGTGATTAAAGCCGTTGCTTGGTAGGGGAACTATGCCCCTTCCTTGTAAGGGATTCCTTTAATTTCGGCCTTTTTGATATGAAACAGCGCAAAGGGGGTAGAGAGTGGTGAGTCTTAACAGAATAGAGGCATATAAACTGAGAAAGAGCTTTGGGAAGATTCCCTCGGTGCTCGAAATACCGCATCTCCTCGAAGTTCAACTGCAGTCATACAAAGAGTTCCTTCAAGCCGAGTTTGAAGACAGTGATGTTACTCAACGTACCAATAAAGGTCTTGAACGGGCATTTCAAACCGTGTTTCCGATTGAGGATTACAATGAACGAGCCTCCCTTGAGTACGTCAGCTACCGTCTTGACGTGCCAAAATACGACTCGATTGAATGCCGGCTCAAGAGCTACACCTATGTAGCGCCGCTTTATGTTAAGTTTCGTCTGATCATATGGGATCCTCCATCTGAGGATGGCGGTGAGCGTATGATACGGGACGTCAAAGAACAAGATGTCTATTTCGGGGAGATCCCACTTATGACTTCAAACGGTGCATTTATCATCAACGGAACCGAAAGGGTTATAGTCAGCCAGCTTCACCGTTCTCCAGGAGTGTTTTTCGACCAGCAAAAAAAAGATCAGGCCTTGGGAAAGTCGTCCTATTCTGCTCGTATAGTGCCCCAGGACGGTCGCTGGCTGGATTTTGAGTTTGATACGAAAGACCACCTTCAGGTGAGGATAGACAGGAAAAAGAAGTTCCCTGCCTCTGTTCTTCTCAAAGCCCTTGGCTACAGCACAAAGGAAATTCTTCTCAAATTTTATCCCGTTGAAACGGTGTACTTGGACGGCAAAGAAGCATATAAAAGCGTCGATGCCGATATTTTGTCATACCAGCGCGCTACAAAAGATACGGTCGATCCTAAGACCGGAGACCTTTTGGTAAAGGCGGGAAAGAAGTTTACAAAAAACACTATTGATAAACTCATTGAATCTAAGATCGATAGAATTGCAATTGAGCTTGAAGACCTAATAGGCAGGGTAGCGGCTCAAGACATTGTAAGCGAAACCACCGGGGAGGTCTTGATCAATTTCAACGAGGAGATTACCCAGGAGGTGCTCGACGCCTTAGTCTCTCAAGGCATAGGAGAGTTCAAGGTTTTCTTCATCGACAACCTCTCTGTAAGTGCATCTCTCAGAAACACTATCATTACCGATAGAGTCAGCAGTACCGAGGAAGCTATTACCCAGATTTACAAGAAATTCAGACCGACCGACCCCCCTACACTAGCTGTTGCCGAGAAATTTTTCAACAACATGTTTTTCAATCCCGACACTTACAGGCTCTCAAAGGTCGGCCGGGTAAAGATAAACCACAAGCTGAACCACAACGTCCCCGATGATCTGCTTACACTGATCAAAGAGGACATTTTATATACGGTTCAATACCTCCTGAACCTAAAAGGCGGCCGGGGAACCACAGATGATATAGACCACCTGGGTAACAGAAGGGTGCGTACCGTGGGAGAGTTGATTGAAGACCGCTTTTATCACGGCCTTGAAAGGCTTGCCCGCTCGGTTAAAGAGAGGATGAGCTATCAGGCGGTGGAAAATTTGATGCCCAGCGAGCTGCTCATCCCTAAAACCGTTATAGCCGTCGTGAAGGAGTTTTTCGCTACCGGTCAGCTATCTCAGTTTATGGACCAGACGAACCCATTGAGTGAGATAACCCACAAAAGGAGGCTTAGCGCCCTCGGGCCCGGGGGTCTTACCAGGGAGCGCGCGGGGTTTGAGGTTCGAGACGTTCACTCGTCTCACTACGGAAGGATATGCCCGATCGAAACGCCGGAAGGGCCGAACATCGGCTTGATCTCCAGTCTCAGCACCTACGCCAAGATAAATGAGTACGGGTTCATACTGACTCCCTACAGGGTGGCTAAAAACTCAAGGGTGACGGAAGAAATCGTGTATATGAACGCCCTGGAAGAAGAAGACTATATCATAGCTCAGGCGAATGCTCCCCTCGACGGGAAGGGAAGGTTCAAGCTGGACCTTGTATCAACCCGCCACAAGGGTGAGTTCCTGATGACCCCGAGGGAAAACGTCCAGCTTATGGACGTGTCCCCGTCCCAGCTGGTGTCTGTTTCGGCTTCACTCATTCCTTTTCTTGAGCACGACGATGCCAACAGGGCGCTTATGGGGTCTAATATGCAGCGACAAGCGGTTCCGCTTATTCGTACCTCCTCGCCCCTTGTGGGCACAGGGCTTGAGCGAACGGTGGCCAAGGATTCCGGCGTAACAGTGATTTCTAAAACCGACGGCGTGGCAGAATATGTCGACGCTTCAAGATTGGTCATACGCCGGAATGAAAACGGCGAAGAGGGCGGAGTTGACATATATAATCTGACCAAGTTCCAGCGTTCTAACCAAAACACCTGCTGGAATCAAAGACCCATTGTGGTTAAGGGGCAAAGGGTAAACATGGGGCAGGTAATCGCCGACGGCCCATCGACCGATGAGGGGGAGCTGGCCCTCGGACAAAATATCATGGTCGCGTTCATGCCGTGGGGCGGCTACAATTTCGAGGACGCCATACTCATAAGTGAAAAGGTCAGCAAAGAAGACAAATTCACCTCCATCCATATCGAAGAGTTCGAGTGTATAGCGAGGGAAACCAAGATGGGTCGGGAAGAAATTACCAGGGATATCCCCAATGTCGGCGAGGAGGCTCTTAGAAACCTTGATGAAAGCGGAATCATCAGAGTAGGAGCCGATGTTAACTCCGGAGACATACTCGTGGGCAAGATATCGCCTAAGGGCGAGACTCAGCTCTCCCCAGAGGAGAGACTGCTGCGCGCTATATTTGGAGACAAGGCGGGCGACGTTAAAGACACTTCCCTTAAGGCGGGTCCCGGAGTTAACGGTACGGTCATAGATGTGAAGATGCTCATTTCCAGGATGGTCGATAAAGATGAAAGGGCAAAGAGCATTGAAGATTATGATATTGCCCAGCTAAAGCAGGACAGGGAGGATGAAATTAAGATTCTGCGAGAGAGCGCGATTGACAGTATCAAGTTACTCATCCTGGGCAAGACCTCAGCAGGCAAGGTCACCGTCAGCAGGAAAACGGTTTTGAAAAAGTCTGAGGTGATCACGAAAGAGACTTTGGCCTTAATTCCTTTCGAAAAGCTGGCCGATATTTCGATAATGGGCGGTGAGGTCCTAGAGGCTGAAATAAAGAACAATATCGAGAACGCCAACGACCAGATTGAGCTTATAAAGAGGGTCTATGATGAGAAGATTTCAAAACTTATTAAGCCCGACGAGCTTCCCCCAGGCGTACTGAAGGTCGTTAAGGTTTATGTTGCCGTTAAGAGGAAGCTTCAGGTGGGCGACAAGATGGCCGGCAGGCATGGGAACAAGGGAGTGATTTCCAAAATGGTTCCCGAGGAGGACATGCCCTATCTTCCGGACGGTACCCCGGTCGACATGGTGCTTAATCCTCTGGGCGTGCCTTCGAGAATGAACATAGGTCAAATCCTCGAGACCCATCTCGGATGGGCGGCCAAGGAGCTTGGAGCCCAAATCAGCGAGTACATTGACAACAACTTCAGCCCGTCCGTCATTCGTGAAAAGCTAAAGAATATTTATGGAACTGAAGTGGTCGATAAGGCCTTGGACGAGGTTGATGACACGGAGATTATCAACATAGCTCGCAGGCTCAGCCAAGGTGTGCCGATAGCATCTCCGGTGTTTGACGGGGCGAGTGAAAAAGATATAAAGAAGATGCTTGAAACTACCTTCATACCCACTGATGGGAAGACGATACTTTTTGACGGCCGCACGGGTGAGCCCTTCGACCAGAAGGTAACGGTCGGGGTTATGTACATGTTAAAGCTCCATCACCTCGTCGAGGAGAAGATCCATGCCAGGGCGATCGGGCCCTATTCCCTGGTCACGCAGCAGCCGCTTGGCGGAAAGGCCCATTTCGGGGGACAGAGGCTGGGCGAGATGGAAGTATGGGCACTGGAGGCTTACGGTGCTTCCTATACACTTCAGGAGTTTCTTACAGTTAAATCGGACGATGTGGTTGGTAGGACGCGGATATTTGATTCAATAGTTAAAGGAGACATGAGCTTTGAGCCGGGTTTGCCCGAATCCTTTAAGGTGCTGCAAAAGGAGCTTCAGGCTCTGGCACTTGATGTTGATCTCATTCAAGGCTCAGAGAGTACTAAGGGATAGCTGAATAAAATATTGGGAGGTAGGTCTTGGACATTGAATCCCTATTTGAAAAGCCGATAAACCCGTCGGAGTATGAGGCTGTAAAGATTTCCATTGCATCACCGGACAAAATTAAATCCTGGTCTTTTGGGGAAGTCCGGAAGCCGGAAACGATAAACTATAGGACGTTTAAGCCGGAGCGCAACGGTCTGTTTTGCGCAAAAATTTTCGGTCCGATTAAAGATTATGAGTGCCTGTGTGGAAAATATAAGAGGCTAAAGCACAGGGGTATAACGTGTGAGAAGTGCGGGGTAGAGGTGATCTCAAGCAAGGTAAGGCGCGAGAGGATGGCGCACATAGAACTGGCCTCGCCCGTTGCGCATATCTGGTTTTTGAGGAGTATACCCACGCGTATAGGAATGCTGTTGGATATGACGCTCAAAGACCTGGAAAAGGTGCTTTATTACGAATGCTATGTCGTCATCGACCCGGCGGAGACAGATCTTAAATTCGGGGAGGTTTTAAGCGAAGACAAGTACCGCAGGGAGCTTGAGGAGTACGGCCCAACATTCAAAGTGGGCATGGGAGCCGAAACGATAAGGGAAATGCTCAAGAAAATCGACCTCATTGAGCTTTCCGTAAAGCTCAGGGAGGAGATGAATAGCTCGACTTCTCCTGTAAAGAGGGCGAGAACAACGAAGAGGTTGAGAATAGTCGAGGCGTTCAAGGGATCGGGCAATAAACAGGAGTGGATGATTCTGACCCGGATACCGGTAATGCCCCCCGACTTGAGGCCCCTTGTGCCGCTCGATGGAGGCAGGTTTGCGACTTCGGATCTTAACGATCTCTACAGGCGCGTGATTAACAGGAACAACAGGCTAAAGAAGCTCCTCGAGCTTGGAGCCCCGGATATCATCGTCCGGAACGAAAAGAGAATGCTTCAGGAGTCTGTTGATGCGCTGTTTGAAAACGGTCGTCGCGGCAGACCGGTGCTCGGCCACAACCACCGACCCCTTAAAAGCCTGAGCGATATTATCAAGGGCAAGCAGGGCAGGTTCAGGCAGAACCTTCTTGGGAAAAGGGTTGATTATTCCGGTCGTACGGTGATTGTCGTCGGACCGGAGCTGAGACTCCATCAGTGCGGCCTTCCGAAACAAATGGCCTTGGAGCTTTTCAGACCGTTTGTTTATCAGAAGCTCGAGAAGTGGGGTAATGCGGCAACGATCAAGATTGCGAAAAAGCTGGTGGAGCAGGAGGCCCCGGTGGTGTGGGATGCCCTTGATGAGGTCATAAAGGAGCATCCGGTCATGCTCAACCGCGCCCCGACCCTTCACAGGCTGAGTATTCAGGCGTTTGAGCCCATTCTCATCGAGGATAAGGCAATTCAGGTACATCCACTCGTTTGCCCGGCGTACAACGCCGACTTTGACGGCGACCAGATGGCAGTGCATGTTCCACTCTCCATCGAAGCCCAGACCGAATGTAGAACCCTGATGATGTCGACAAACAATATACTCTCTCCGGCACACGGAAAGCCGATTATCCTTCCAACTCAGGACATAGTCTTAGGTGTGTATTACATGACCAGAGAGATGCCGTTTCAAAAGGGAGAAGGGAAGGCTTTTGCCTCGAATGAAGAGGTGAGGATGGCCTATGAAACGGGCGAGATTGAAATACATGCCAAGATTAAGGCCAGGATCAAAGACCGGATTTGGGACACTACCGTAGGAAGGGTTCTTTTATATGATATCATGCCCGAGGTGGTGCCGTTTGAGCTTGTAAATAAGGTCATGACCAAACGTGCGGTCGAAGAGCTGGTTGATACCTGTTTTCGCGTGGCGGGCGGAAAGAGCACCGTCTTGCTTGCAGACCGCCTGAGGACACTGGGTTTTCAATACTCTACTCAGGCCGGTATATCGATTTCTCTTGAGGATATGAAGATTCCGGAGCAAAAAGAGGAAATGATCCAGAGCGCGCATGACGACATACTCAAGGTTCAGAATCAGTATTCTCAGGGACTGATAACCGACGGCGAGAGATACAATAAAGTCATAGATATTTGGGCTAAGACAAGCGATGAAGTGGCCCAGGAGATGATGAAATCCCTTTCGGTTGACAAAGTAAAGGATGAAAACGGCAAATATCATACGGTGCCAAGTAAAAACCCAATCTACATGATGGTAGATTCCGGGGCTAGGGGGAGCCAGACTCAGGTAAGACAGCTTGCCGGAATGAGGGGGCTTATGGCAAAGCCTTCCGGAGAGATAATCGAGACTCCGATCACATCGAACTTTAGAGAAGGGTTGACGGTTCTACAGTATTTTATCTCGACTCACGGCGCTAGAAAGGGTCTTGCCGACACCGCACTCAAGACGGCCAACGCGGGTTATCTTACCAGAAGGCTCATTGACGTCGCTCAGGACGTGACCATTAAGGAGTATGACTGCTGGACGATAAACGGGATAACGATAAGCACGCTTATAGAAGCCGGAGAAATAATCGAGAGACTTGGCGAGAGGGTTTTAGGACGTGTAGCTTTAGAGGACTTAGTCGATCTCGATACCGGTGAGGTTATAGTTGCCGCTAATCAGGAAATTGATGAAAGAGCAGCTCAGGCTATAGATGAAACCGGGAGCCTGCAGAAGGTCAAGATAAGAAGCGTCCTTACCTGTCAGTCCAAGCAAGGGATCTGCCAGCTCTGCTACGGCAGAAATCTGGCCACCGGACAACTGGCCAACATAGGAGAGTCGGTAGGCATAATAGCGGCTCAGTCCATAGGCGAGCCTGGGACTCAGCTTACTATGAGGACGTTTCACATAGGAGGCGCCGCCAGCCAGAGGGTCGCCGAGAGCACGCTTGAGAGCAGGCATGAAGGATCGGTCAAGCTTATCGGGGTAAAAGCCGTTAGGAATGCCGAAGGCAAGCAGGTTGTGATTAACCGAACGGGAATTATTGCAGTCATAGGAGATAGGGGCCTTGAGAGAGAGAGGTACCCGCTCGTGCTGGGAGCCAAGCTCAATGTGGAAGAGGATGATAAGGTTGGCGACGGATCACTCCTTGCGGAGTGGGACCCTTATAATACTCCTTTCATTGCCGAGGCAAATGGAGTGGTAGAGTTCGTAGACCTCGAGGAAGGTATAAGCGTAAAGGATCAGGTTGATGAGGTAACGGGTATATTTAGAAAGGTCGTGATAGAGTCCAAGAGCCCCGATCTCCATCCCGCTCTTGTTGTGAGAGATAAAAGCAGCGATGCGTACAGCTATTCCCTTCCGGTTGGAGCGATCATAGAGAAAAGCGAAGGAGAAGTAATTCACGCAGGAAATATACTGGCCAAAATTCCCAGGGAAACTGCTAAGACCAAGGACATTACAGGGGGGCTTCCACGCGTCGCCGAGCTTTTTGAAGCCAGAATTCCCAAGGAGCCTGCAGTAGTTTCGGAAATCGACGGTATCGTTGCTTTCGGCAAAGACCTGAAGGGGAAGAAGCGCATAATCGTCTCTCCTGATATCACAGATGAGGATGAGGATCTCTCCAAGGAGTACCTTGTCCCGAGGGGCAAGCACATTCTGGTGAGAGAAGGAGAGAGGGTGTCGGCTGGAGACCAGCTTGTCGACGGTGCCGTAAATCCTCATGATATATTGAAGATCCGCGGCGAGATGGCCCTTTCAAGCTACATGGTGGATGAGATACAGCAGGTATACCGTCTCCAGGGCGTTAAGATAAACGATAAGCACATTGAAGCGATCGTCAGGCAGATGTTAAAACGTGTAAGGATTAAGGACCCCGGTGATACGACGTTCCTCGTGGGGGAGCCCATCGAGAAGCTCATGTTTTTTGATGAAAACGAAAGGGTTGTTTCTCAAGGCGAAAAGCCCGCGACTGCCGAGCCGCTTCTTCTCGGAATCACAAGGGCGTCCCTGAGCACAGACAGCTGGCTTTCTGCTGCCTCTTTTCAGGAAACCACAAGGGTGCTGACCGAAGCCGCATGCGAGGGGAAAGTCGACTTACTGCGGGGACTGAAGGAGAACGTAATCCTTGGAAGGCTGATACCGGCCGGCACGGGCCTTCCCGTATACAGCGATGTCGAGGTGGAAGTGCCCGTACTTGAAATTCCTATAGCTATACAAGTAAAAGAATAACGGCATGGACGGTGGCGCGGCGGCTAAATTCGAAAAGACGTACAACCCGGGGAGCGTAGAGGGCAAGTGGTATGAATTCTGGATTGAAAAGGGGTACTTTACCGCTCCATCCGACCCGAAAAGCAGCACCTTCTCAATAGTTATACCTCCCCCCAACATAACGGGGTCTCTACACATTGGACATGCGCTTAATAACACACTCCAGGACACCCTAGTCCGTTACCGGAGGATGAAGGGGATGAGTGCCTTGTGGGTTCCCGGAACGGACCATGCGGGGATTGCCACGCAAATGGTAGTGGAAAGGGATCTGGAAGCAAGCTCCCTGACGCGTCACGACCTGGGAAGGGAGGCGTTCGTAAACCGAGTGTGGCAGTGGAAGAGGGATTCGGGGGGCAAAATCTTAACGCAGCTACACAGGCTGGGAGCCTCGGCGGATTGGGAAAAAGAGCGTTTTACCATGGATGAGGGTCTCTCATTTGCGGTTAAGACGGTGTTCGTGGAGCTTTATAAGCAGGGATTGATTTATAAAGACAAGCGTCTTGTAAACTGGGACCCCAAACTGCATACGGCCATCTCCGACCTGGAAGTGGAGCAGCGGAAGGTAAAGGGTCGTCTGTGGTACTTCCGGTACCCGATTGAAGACGGCGGAGGCCGGTACATCACCGTTGCCACCACGAGGCCCGAGACCATGCTGGGTGATGTCGCCGTGGCCGTTCATCCTGAGGACGAGAGGTACTCCCGTCTGGTCGGAAAGAGCGTCGTACTCCCCCTTGTGGGAAGGCGCATACCGATCATTGCCGATGAATACTCCGACCCTGAGAAGGGCACAGGGGCCGTAAAAATCACCCCTGCGCATGATTTTAACGACTTTGAGGTCGGTAGGCGCCACAAATTAGATGAAATCAATATATTCGACCGGGACGCATCGCTCAACGAAAACGCGCCCGAGAAATACAGAGGGCTCGACCGTCACGAGGCAAGGGAAGCAGTAGTGATGGATATGGAGAAGCTCGGGCTTGTTGACAAAGTCACCGAGCACGTCCACGTTGTTCCCTATGGGGACCGGTCGGGCGTTGTAATCGAGCCCTGGCTTACGGACCAGTGGTATGTCGACGCCAAGGCGCTTGCGGCTCCGGCCATTGAGGCCGTTGAGCAGGGAAGGATAAAGTTTATCCCTGAGCGCTGGAAGTCCACATATTTTGAATGGATGAGGAACATACAGCCGTGGTGCGTTTCCCGTCAGATATGGTGGGGACACCGCATCCCGGCGTGGTACGGCCCTGACGGGAAGGTGTTTGTCGAGCTTAGCGAAGTGGACGCGGGAGCCGCTGCTAAGGAGCATTACGGAGTGGATATTGAGCTGAGTCGCGATGAGGACGTGCTCGACACGTGGTTTTCATCCGCCCTGTGGCCATTTTCCGCCCTGGGCTGGCCTGAGAAGACCTCGGAGCTAAGAAATTACTACCCGACAAGCGTGCTTGTCACAGGCTTTGACATCATATTTTTCTGGGTGGCGAGAATGATAATGATGGGGCTAAAATTTATGGGTGAGGTGCCGTTCAGAGAGGTCTACATTCACGGTCTTATCAGGGATGAGAAAGGCGAGAAGATGAGCAAGACAAAGGGCAACGTTATCGACCCGTTGGATATAATGGGCACCTACGGGGCAGACTCGCTCAGGTTCGCTCTCACGGCCCTTGCTACTCAAGGAAGGGATATTAAGCTCTCCATCGCGGTGATTGAGGGCTACAGGAACTTCATGAACAAGATATGGAACGCATCCAGGTTCCTGTTCCTTAATCTGGGCGGCTACACTCCCGGCAAGGGCTGCGCCTCGGAGCCGTCAATAGTAGACAGGTGGATATTGACGAGGCTCAACTACACCGTGCGTGAGGTCGAGAGCTCGCTGGGGAGTTACGAGTTCGACAAGGTGGCTCGTACAATTTATCAGTTCATCTGGGGTGAGTTTTGTGACTGGTACATCGAGCTCGTTAAGCCCGTATTAACGGGTGAGGATACCCCTGCGCGATACAGAACTCAGAGCGTTCTCATAAAGGTGCTGTTAAACTCCCTTCAGCTCCTTCATCCCGTGTCTCCTTTCATAACCGAAGAGATTTACCAGAGACTCAGGAGCATCGGGGTAAATTTGAAATCACCCGAAGGCGGGCTTGCCGACAGTATAATGGTCAGCTCCTTTCCCGTCTTTGACGAATCGGAGTGCGACGAAGAGGCTTACGCCTTAGTGGAGTTCATAAAAGAGATCATCGCGGCCATAAGGAACCTTAGGGCGGTTGTTGGGCTTCACCCTACTACGACGGTGAATGTTACGCTCTTTTCCACTGATGAGAAAATGAGGGGGAAGGCTGAATCGGGCCGGGACTTGATTGCCAATCTCGGCAGGGTGGCCGAGCTGAATATAACGCGTGGCGGTAAACCGGCTAACGCGATTGCTCAGGTAGTGGGCGGTCTCGAAGTATTTATACCCGTAGAGGGGCTTATAGATGTGTCCAAGGAGATAGAGAGGATAAACCGCGAGTTAGAGAAACTCATTAAGAGCCTAGAACAGTCGGGCAAGAAGCTTTCGAACAGGAGCTTTATCGACCGAGCCCCCGAAGAAGTGGTTGAAAAAGAGAGAGAGAGGTTCAAAGAGCTCTCGATCAAAAAAGCAAAGCTCCAAGAGATCCTGGAAGCCCTGAGCAATATAGGTTAAGAGGGCTGGTTTCAAAACAACCGGTACTGTTTTTGCTTGATTTTCGAGTCTTCAATTTCGATCGGGTACGCTCCGGTGAAGCAGGCGCTGCAAAAGGTTTTGTCCTGCAGTGACTTATATGCGTAAACGGCCTTCATCATTCCATCTTGGGATAGATACCCCAGGGAGTCGGAAGTGAGGTATTTGTTTATCTCACTCGGGTCGAGCCCGTTGGCGACAAACTCCTCTTTGACGGGGGTATCTATGCCGAAGTAGCAGGGGAACCTCATCGGCGGGGAGCTTATTCTCATGTGTATTTCCGTGGCGCCCGCGTCTCTTGTCATCTTCACGATCTTTCTGCTCGTCGTGCCCCTCACAATCGAGTCGTCCACTATCACGACCCTCTTGCCTGACAGGACGTTCCTGAGGGCGTTGAGCTTCAGTTTGACTCCAAAGTTTCTGATGGATTGCTGGGGCTCGATAAAAGTTCTGCCGACGTAGTGGTTGCGCAATAGACCGAGCTCGAGGGGAAGCCCGGTTTGCTCGGAGAATCCCATAGCGGCTGGGACGCCGGAATCGGGTACCGCGATTACTATATCGGCGTCGGCCGGCTGCTCCAGGGCCAGCTGTTTGCCCAGCTCTTTTCTCACCTGATAAACGTTCTCACCGAACAGGAAGCTGTCGGGTCTTGAGAAATAGATGAACTCAAAGACGCAGTGGGCGTGTTTTACCTCGGCAAAGGGTTTGTATGACTCTAGGACGTTGTTCTCGATGACCAGGAGCTCGCCGGGCTCGATGTCCCTTACGAATTGAGCTTCGATGAGGTCGAATGCGCATGTTTCGGAGGCGATCACGTGAGAGTTGCCCAGCCTGCCGAGCACGAGCGGTCTGAACCCGTATGGGTCGCGAACGGCGATTAGGCACTCAGGCGAAAGGAAAACTATGGAGTAGGCGCCCCTGCACAGCGTCAGGGCTTCAACGACTCTTTTCATCAGAGAGTCCTGCCTTGAGCGGGCAATAAGATGGACTATCACTTCGGTATCGGTTGAGGATTGGAATATGGCTCCGTTGTCCTCAAGCTCCTCCCTTAAGGTTCTGGCGTTTGTCAGGTTGCCGTTGTGGGCAATGGCGATCTCCCCTTTAGAGTATGTCACTACTATTGGCTGGGAGTTTTTGGGATGGCTTGAGCCGGATGTAGAGTACCTAACATGACCTATGGCGTTTCTTCCTTGAAGTATTGAAAGGGCATCTTCGGTGAAGATGTCTGATACAAGCCCCATCCTCCTGTAGGCATGGAGAAGCGAGCCGTCTGAAGTTACGATTCCGGCGCTTTCCTGCCCCCTGTGCTGGAGAGCGTGGAGGCCCAGGTAAGTGAGGTTGGAGGCCTCAGCGTGGTTAAATATACCGAAGACTCCGCATTCTTCTCCAATCTTAGCCATAGGTCTTCAACTTGGTTTCAAATCCGGTGTTCCAGGCCCTGAAGGCGCCTTCCACCGGCATGTCAACCAGCTCCTTTATCCTCAGTCTGTCACCACCCACTTCGCCTATGACGTGCATGGGCGTAGAGTGTTTGTCGGCTATCTTCTGTAGCTCACTCAAGTTTGCTTTATCTACAGACACAAGCGCCCTCGACTGGGTCTCGGAGAACAGCGTGGCGTCTTCTCTGATTCCAAAATCAAGGTGAAGTTTGACCCCTATAACGGCCTTCGGGTTAAAACATGACTCCGATACCGCCGTCCCGAGGCCGCCCTCCGATAGGTCATGGGCGGAGTGCAGCAGGCCTGCGTCTATTGATTCTTTGAGAACTGCTATCAAATCGAGCTCCTTATTGAGGTCCAAGCGGGGTGGGGCTCCTGCGATTAAGTTGTGCACAGTTTTAAGGTATTCGCTCCCTCCGAGCTCGACTTCGGTGTCCCCAATCATTACCACGGCGTCCCCCTCATTTTGAAACCACTGGGTCGTTGTATTTTTATAGTCGTCAATGAGGCCGACCATAGCGACGGTGGGGGTTGGGTATATGGCGCTGTCTCCGGTCTCGTTGTAAAAACTGACGTTGCCGCTGACGACCGGGGTTGATAATACGGCCGCAGCCTCGCTTATCCCGTCCACCGACCGTTTGAACTGCCACATAATATCCGTTTTTTCTGGATTTCCAAAATTGAGGCAATCGGTCAGGGCCAGAGGCATGGCCCCGCTGCAGGCCAGGTTCCTTGCGCACTCGGCCACCGAGATCATCGACCCCGTGAATGGGTCGAGGTAGCAGTACCGAGAATTGCAGTTCACTGTGAGGCCTAGGGCAATGCGTGTGCCCTTAATTCTAATCACAGCTGCGTCGGTGCCGGGCGGACAAATTGTGTTGGCTCTCACCATATGGTCGTACTGCTCGTAGATCCACTTTTTGTTAGAGATATTGGGAGAGGAAAGGATAGAAAGCAGAGCGGAGTTTAAGTCGTCGGGAACGGGTATCGAATCGAGGTCAAGGATCCTCGACCTGTCGAGGTAGCTTGGCCTCGAGTACGGCCTGTCGTATGTAGGGGCCTGCTCTGTAATCAGCTCGATTGGGAGGTCCGCTACGGTGGCGCCGCCCTTGGTAATGTTGAGGACCCGGTTTCCTGTGACCTCGCCGATCGTGGAAAAATCCAGGTCCCATTTTTCGAATATTTTCTCTACGACACCCTCCTTACCCTTTTCCACCACGATCAGCATCCTCTCCTGTGATTCTGAGAGCATGACCTCATAAGGGCTCATACCCATTTCCCTGATTGGAATTTTGTCTATGTTAAGGGTCACCCCTGTTCCGGCCCTCGATGCCATCTCGGTCGATGAAGACGTAAGACCCGCGGCTCCCATGTCCTGAATACCCACGACCGCGCCGGTCTTAAAAAGCTCGAGACAGGCTTCAAGCAAAAGCTTCTCGGTGAAGGGGTCTCCCACCTGTACGGCCGGCCTTTTTTCCTCGGCCTCGGCGCTGAACGTCTCGGATGCCATAACTGCTCCATGAATGCCGTCCCTGCCCGTCTTGGAGCCTACATACATGAGGGGATTCCCGACCCCTTTCGCCAGACCGCGGAATATGTTTGAAGTGTTTGAAACGCCTAGTGCGAAGACATTTACAAGAGGATTGCCGTCGTAGCAGTCCTCGAAATACACCTCTCCGCCTACCGTCGGTATGCCGATGCAGTTCCCGTAACCCGCTATGCCGGAAACGACGCCGTCAACGAGGTATTTTGTTTTGGGGAGCGCGGGATTGCCGAACCTCAGAGAATCTAGCAGGGCAATCGGCCTAGCGCCCATGGTGAAGATGTCTCTCAATATACCGCCTACTCCGGTGGCCGCTCCCTGATACGGCTCGATGTATGAGGGATGGTTGTGGCTCTCCATCTTAAAGACTGCGCACAGTCCATCGCCTATGTCCACAACGCCTGCGTTCTCACCGGGCCCCTGAATCACCCTTTCTCCGGTTGTCGGGAATCTCTTAAGGTGTGTGCGGGAGCTTTTATATGAGCAGTGCTCAGACCACATGGCTGCAAGGATGCCTATTTCAGTCTGATTAGGCTCCCTGCCGAGGTCGCCGACGATCTTTTCGTACTCCGCTTGGCTCAAACCGCGCTCAAGGGCGAACCGGGCGTTGCTCATCTATAAGAGTCCCCTCGCATTACCCCTATTATACCTGCCGTAACATCGAAATCACATTGACAAAAACTGTAGCGTTAGTTGATAAACCCTGTCTTGAGCAAGGGATTTAGAGAATCCGCCGGAGCTTGGAATTCACAACAATCTATGCATTAAACACCCGCTCGTATTATTTCAATCGTCAATTAAAAAGATTGAGGGCTTGAGTCGGCTGCGGTACCGATGGAACAGGCGGGAAGTGATTAGAGTTAACGGGCCCGCTCGTTTCCCAAATGTATGTTTAAAACTGTGGGGAAAGGGGTAGAGCGATAATGGGGCGGGGTTTCAAATCCACGCGTTCTGGAAAAGATCATTGGGTAGTTGTGCCCGGTATGTCGTCGAAGGGCTTAGGGGATGCGGCCAGTTTTTCCAGCTCTAAGTGTGGCTCGATGTAGCTGGAAGGAGTCCTCATCATCCTCATGAGATTAAACACCTTAAAAGCGATGTTTAATTTCATTCCTCGCAGGTTCTTGAGGAATCTTAAAACAAACAGAGGGCCGAACTTTGAAGTCGCATGGCCAAGGTTGTACAGATTGGCAAACCTGTGATAGAAGCGCTCCAAGGGAAGCTTTGTCGGAAGGACTGCGTGGAGCAGGTCGTACATCTTGTAATTGTCGGTTATGAGCTCGTGCTTTCTTTGATCGTATACCTGTGTGCCGGGCAGCGGAGTGAGTATGGTATAGGTGGGCGCAATAAGACCGTTTTTGCTTGCGTACTCTTCGAGCCGGTCAAAATCCTCATCATCAAATTCCGGGTCTACAATAAAGGTAGCAAGGGCCTTGATCCCCAGCGTTTTTAGGAAATCAAGCGCCTCCTCATTGATCGTCGCTTTGATGCGTTTGTTGACTGATTTCAATCCCTCGTCGTCTATCTTTTCAATCCCTACAAAGATATTCTTTAACCCCACCTCTCTCCATAACTTTATAAGGTCCTTGTTTTTGACTATCAAATCCGCTCTGGTCTCGGCTGTGAACTCTTTATTTATCTTATTGTTCTTGAGGAGAAGGGCGAGTTTTTCAGACTCTTTCCGGTTCACAAATGCTATGTCGTCAGTAAGGAACACCTCTTTTTCCTCTATGTCCGCTAGCTCTTCCAATGCCTTCTGTGGGTCTTTCACCCTGGCTGTTCTTTCGAAGAACACCCATACGCTGCAAAAGTTGCAGTCAAACCGACAGCCCCTGCTGGTTTCCATAGTGGCCAAGGAGCCGTCGAAGCCCATGTGATAGTGATGGCACAGGTGTTTTGTGAGTTGTCTTGCAGGCGGGGGAAAGGAGTTTATATCCTTCATGAGGGCTCTGGGAGTAAAATTGTCTGAATTGAAGTTCTCATGGGTCATGACGCCGCTCACAAGAGAGGGGTCTTCGCCATTTTGCAGCTGGCCTATGAGCTCATACCCGGTCACTTCTCCTTCTCCGATTGCCACTGCGTCCACGTCCAAAGTCATGAGGTCGTCGGGCAGCAGGGATGCGTGGTGTCCTCCCACGAACACGTAGATGTCTTTACCATTGCTTTTAACGTGGGATGCTACTTCGAGGGTAGGGTATACGTCGGTGGTAAAAGAGCAGCTGATACCCACTGCCTGGGGGGCGAACTTTCTTAGCTCCTCGTCAAGCCTGGAGGGTTTCTCCACCTTGAGGTCGAGTATACGGACGTCGTGGCCCCGCTCGAGCATGGGCGAGGCGATGGATTCGAGGCCGAGTGGCTCGGTGGTTACTATTTTACTTATTCCGAAGCTTGTGCCCTGCCGGGGCTGCACGAGAAGTACTCTCATAAATCCTTATTATATAGAACAAAAGGAACGTAAAGCAAGGTTTATCTTAGAAGCGCCTTTCGTTAAAACGCCTCATACACAGATTTTGGATAAGGTCGTTTCTCAGGTATCTTATTCCCCGGAAATGGGAGAGAAAAAGAAGATATTAGTTGCAATGAGCGGGGGTGTCGACAGCTCCACCACCGCAGCGCTGCTCAAGAACGAGGGTCACGAAGTGATTGGAGTGACGATGCAGCTCTGGGACTATGCCAATACTACTGCGGGATGCTGCACCCTTGAAGATGTGAGCGATGCAAGAAGAGTTGCCGAGAGAATCGGCATCCCCCATTACGTGGTGAACTACATGGGCGTTTTTAAAAAATACATCATCGAGGATTTTATAAAGAAATACTCCGCAGGACTCACTCCCAACCCGTGCATACTGTGCAACCAGTTCGTAAAATTCAACTTTCTTCTCAAGCGCACAATGGAGCTGGGGGCCGACTTTTTAGCTACCGGGCATTACGCCTCGATTAAAAAAAGCGAATCCGACGGAAGGTACTATCTCACTAAGGCGGCTGACAGTTCCAAGGACCAGTCGTATTTCCTTTTTCCTCTCACTCAAAGGGAGCTGTCACGTTTAATGTTTCCCCTCGGAATGATGAGCAAAGAAGAAGTAAGGGCCGCGGCCTGTAGCTTCGGTCTTGATGTGGCCGATAAACCGGACAGCCAGGATATCTGCTTTGTGAGCGGCGGAGATTACAGGGATTTTATAAAAACATATAGCGACGTTGAGAGCGGAGAGGGGGAAATCGTCGATATGGACGGTAATGTGCTGGGATACCACGGGGGCGTTTATTCCTTCACTGTGGGGCAGAGAAGGGGGCTTGGAATTTCAGGCAACGACAAGCCTCTGTATGTCGTGAAGGTAGAGCCGAAGACAAACAGGGTCTACGTCGGCGGGGAAGAGGAGCTTTACAGAACCACCCTGCTCGCGAAGGATATGGTTTGGGCGACGGAGCCCCTTAAAGGGCACAGAGAGGTGAAGGCGAGGATAAGGCACAGGCATACCGAAAGCGAGGCTACTGTGAAAACTCAGCCCGGGAACAAAGCGGTCGTCGTGTTTAAGAAGCGGCAAAGGGCTATGACCCCCGGACAGGCCGTTGTATTGTACGATGGCGATATGGTGCTGGGCGGCGGGTGGATTTCTGAGGTTCAATGAGTGTGAAGAGCGTCTCTTTCGTAACCCTTGGATGCAAGGTCAACCAGTATGACACCAACGCGGTGATGGGTATGCTTCCGCCCGAAGAGTTCGTGCTGGTTCCCTTCACCGAGCGGGCTGATTGTTACGTGATCAACACCTGCACGGTCACACACAAGGCGGACGCCGAGGCAAGGAATTATATAAACAGGGTCAGGAAAGCAAACCCCGACGGCGTAGTTATAGTAACCGGATGCTATGCGCAGGTATCCCCCGATGAGCTTGAGGATGTAGAAGGGGTTGATTACATTGTGGGGAATGCGGACAAATTACTCCTTACCGAGGTGATTATGCAGGGGGCGAAGCAGCAGAAGCCTAAGGTGATTGTTTCCGATGTTTTTCGCGCAAGGGAGTTTGAATCGCCTGAAATTAAAGGGTTTTCAGAGCGCACAAGGGCGTTTTTAAAGGTTCAGGACGGCTGCAATTACAGGTGCACCTTTTGTATAATCCCGTTTGCCAGGGGGAGGTCGAGGAGCCTTCCCACTCTGGAGGTGATACGGCGGATGGAACTGCTCAGGGACGCGGGTTACAAAGAGGTGGTGTTGACCGGCATCCATCTCTCAAGCTACGGGAGGGATATAGGCTGCAGTCTGTTGAGCCTCCTTGAGGAAATAGAGAAGTCACGAATAGTACCCAGGGTACGGCTGAGCTCTCTTGACCCCGCCGATATGAGTGAAGAGCTGATCGACTTCGTAGCCCACTCGAAGACTATATGTCCCAGTTTCCATATGGCGCTTCAAAGCGGTGACGCAGATGTGCTTAGGAGAATGAGAAGGAGGTATAAGCCGGAGCTCTTTTTGCATTATACGGATTTAATACGCGAGAAAATACCACAGGCGGCCATAGGAACTGATGTTATGGTCGGTTTTCCCGGCGAAGGGGACGAAGAATTTTCAAACTCCTATATATTGCTCGAAAAATCCGCCCTAACTTATTTCCATGTATTCCCTTACTCCATGAGAAAAAACACCCCTGCTTATACTATGCCGGGCAAGGTAGAAACCGGTGTGGCGAAGCGCAGAAGCGCAGTTATGAGGGGGCTTGGCAGGGAGAAGAAAGTTTCATTTTACAGGGGTTTTATCGGAGAGGTGTTGACGGTGCTTGTCGAGAGGGGCTCAAAAGGAACGACGCCGAACTACATAAGCGTCCGCGTCGTCGGAGGCGACCCGAAGCCTGGGGACCAGATACAGGCTCGTATCGTGGATGTCAGAGGGGAGGAAGCCCTCGGAGTGCCGCTGTCTCATTAGTTCACCGAATATGAAGAAAACCCTATCCCTTATCCTTTTCGTTATTTCTAGCGCTGCGGGCTGTTTTCACGGCCCTCTTAGCTCAGAGGAGATATCGAATTATTCGATAGACCCTCAAAACACGATCGTAATCTGGGCGCTCTCCGACATACAGCCCAAAAACGACATCCAGAGGATAGAGTTCGAAAGGGCCATAGAGGACGTAAATACCAACATTAAAGACATTGATTTCGCCCTCGTAGCAGGAGACATAGTTAACAGGACTATAGCCCGTGTTTATGAGTGGTATGTCGAGGCGAAGAAATCTTCATACATCAAGGAGTGGTATGAGATTGCGGGCAACCACGATTTGAAATCCGATATGGGCGAGCTTTACCGAGAGCTTGTAAACAAGGATTTTTATTACCAGTTCACTAAGGGGAACATCCTCTTCATCTTAATGTCCGATGAGGAAAGGGGCTCTCCCACTATTATCTCCGATTCCACGTTCGAGTGGTGGAAGGGACTCGTGGAGCGCAACCAGGACAAGATCATCGTTGTTGTAACCCATGCCCCTCTGGAAGGGAGCGGAATAATACTTTCGGTGCAAAAACGGAGGCAGATCCGGGACTCAGAGCGCTTCTCCAAAGTGCTGAAAAAATACAAGGTCGATATGTGGCTCAACGGCCACATACACGTGCCCCATTGGTTTAAGGGAACCGTAGGTAGGATTGAGGAGCTCGGCTCCACCATATTCGTCAGCGTTGGTACTATTAGGACCGAGGGGCTCGGCCTGAAGCCCTCCGAGTCGAGGATCATATCGTTTGTGTGCGGCTCGGACGAGGTGTTGATACGCTCGAGGAACCATACCAAGCAGAAATACACCGTGCAACATGACAGTGTTTTTAAGCTTTCGAAGAAGGTCGAATGCGAGGTGGCGAAATAGGAGATTCATTCTTTACCGTGGTGGGTATAAACGGAAGTTCGGAGGGAACGGTAGCCGGGAATCATAACGCAGTTTGTAGGGTCAAGACGGGTTTAATTCCAATACTGGGATAGGGGCGATAATCATATAATCTTCTTTCTTCTGCTGAAGTAGTCGACAAGGAGGTACTTGCCCAGCTGACTGGGCGAGGTGAAGAATGCCCTTCCCTTATTGATGCGCGTCATCTCGTCCACGAACCTCCTAAGAGGCGGGCTGTCGTCAAGCATAAAGGTGTTTATTCTGATTCCCTGCCGCGTGCATCGCTTTACCTCGCGAAGAGTCTCGAATGTCGCCCTGGGACTCAGGCCTCCGAAGAACATCGGGAGCTCTACCTGAAGGTAGCCGTCTACGTAGTAGGCGGTGGGCTGACCGTCGGTGATGAGGATGATTTGCTTGTTTGGGGATTTGTGCTTCGAGACGAGACGTGTTGCAAGGTGTAATGCTTCCTGAATGTTCGTGAACGGGTCGTTTGAGTCCCAGCTTGTGAGGGCGAGCTGCTTTGCGGTGAGCGTTTTAGCCCGTGTGGAAAAGCCTATGATGTAGAAATTGTCTTTTGGATGACGCGAGCGTATAAGGTGGTCGAGGGCAAGGGCCACGCGCTTTGCAGCAGGAAACCTTCCCTGGAAGCTCATAGACCAGCTTAAGTCCAGGAGCAAAGCGGTTGTGGACTGGGTATGAAATTCAGAATCGTATACCTCGAAATCGTCAGGGGAAAGGTTAATTTGCTTCCCCTTAGTGCCACGGAGAAGGGAGTTCCTGAGGGTATTTACCACGTTCAGATTGAAAGGGTCTCCGAACTCGTAGGCTTTTGTTTTTTCCATTTTAAGGGAGCCGACGCCCCGTTGAGCGGTCTCGTGACTACCGAACCTGTGCCTAATGAGTGAGGAGAAAACGTCCCGCAGCGCTATCTCACCAATCTTCCTGATCCCCTTTGGCGTTAGGTCTGTAGAGTTATTTTGGGTTCGGATGTATCCCGAGGATTCGAGCTTGGATTTAAAATCCCGAAGCAGAAGAAAGGAGTTATAGGCGTCTTCTTCCAACAGTTTTTTTAGGGTCTCGAGGCTGATTTCTTCGAAGTTGCCGGAGATTAAATTCTGTTCAAATTCATCCAGGCTTTCTAAGTCTTGTATTATCTCGAGGGCTTCGTAGAAACTGATTTTTTCATTACCGGAGATTCTGTTGTTAAACCGGGCGAGGAACTTTTCTAATTTTTTAATGTCCTCTATCTTATCGAGTAGCTCCCGGAGCCGATCTGCGGCCTCTTCGTTCATGAAATCGTAGCCGCTCAGGGCTTCAATAGCAGAGCTTAGCTGCTCGGGAAGGTTGTTTAAAATGTCCTCTCTTTTTTGGTAATCGTCTGAAGAGGTGGGGAGCTGCAAGCTGACGGTGTCAAGCTCCATGTCCTTTATTTCTTCCAGCTCTTCTCTAATCTCATCAAGGGCCGAGTTAAAATCGTAGGTTTTATATAACGAATCCCTCAGCTTTGAGATCTCGCTTCGAAGCTCATCGAGACCCATAATCCGCAGGTCTTGGAAATTTACACCCTGCTTGATGATCCAATCGAGTGCCTCTTCTGGGGTCCATCCTTCCATTAGGAAGTCGGAGAACTCCCTGAAAAGCTCACTGGCTTCAAGGGAGAACTCCTGTTGGGCTCCGTCCCACAATAGATACCTGTACCTGTTGCTCATTTATCCGGCACTCATTTAAAAACGATCTTGCCCTTAATCTTTTCTTTGTTGAGTTTATTGCTGAGATGGAGCCCCTCGAGAATGAACTCAACCGCAGAGGCTATTTGAGCGGGGGTTCGTTTAATGTTTAGTGAGTCAATACATTTGCCTAGCCCTTTAATTTCCTTTACTCCGGCAAGATAATCTTTCGAAGACATGGTGTCTGAGACTTCTACGTATCCGTTTTCGAAGTTTGCAACGACGTCTGATAAGACCTCAAGCGTTGGGAAATAAGAGTCGAACACCGTTTTTATCGCCTTTTTTACGACGTTTTCTACTACTCCTCTCTCCGTCATATCGTCGCCCATGTACTCAAGCTCTATTTTGCCCATGGTGGACGAGATGACCGAGGGGAAATCGGTTATCCTGGGGCACACTTCTCTCTCTCCCATCTTGATTCCCCTCTTCTCAGCCGTTGCTATGAGACTTTCGTAGTTGGCAATCGAAGTCCTGACGCTTACCCCTGAGAGCTGGTTGATTTCATTTGATTCCCTGGCTTGAAATGTGATTTCGGCCAGTATCTCGTTTATAAATTTCGGCACGGTTATAGAGTAGCCATCCCGCTCCGGCTCCCTGGATTCCTGGAGCATTATCATAGTTTCGATTTCCCTCGTTAGAGGGTAGTGGGTTCTTATGTGAGCCTGGAACCTGTCTTTAAGGGGGGTAATGATACGGCCCCTGTTTGTGTAGTCCTCCGGGTTGGCTGTGGAAACAATGCAAATGTCGAGAGCAAGCCTTATTTTATAGCCCTTAATCTGTATGTCTTTTTCTTCCATTATGTTAAAAAGGCCGACTTGAACCTTTTCGGCAAGGTCGGGCAGCTCGTTGATAGCGAAAATGCCTCTGTTGCAGCGTGGAATAAGTCCGAAGTGTATTGTGAGCTCGTCCGAAAGATACCTTCCTTCTGCTACCTTGATGGGATCGACCTCGCCAATCAAATCGGCTATTGAAACGTCCGGGGTGGCAAGTTTTTCGCCATATCTTATGTCCCTGGGCACCCAAGTGATTTCAGTTTCGTCACCATACTCGGCGACGATGTCCTTGCCGAATTTGGATACGGGGCTATAGGGGTTGTCCATAATCTCGCTTCCCTTAATCTGGGGCACTTCGAGGTCAAGGAGGTTGGTAAGAGCCCTAATGATTCTGGTTTTGGCTTGTCCCCTTTCTCCTAGAAATATCATATCGTGGCCCGCTAGGATTGAGGTTTCAATCTGGGGCAGCACGGTGTCGTCGTATCCGATTATTTCCGGGAAAAGCTCCTGACCGCTTTGCATTCGGTGGATCAGATTTTTTCGCATCTCATCCTTTACGGATAAAACCCTGTATTCGCTCGCCCTTAATTCACCTATGGTTCTCGGTTTGTGTTTCATAACAATTAAATTATAGCTCTAGAATAGGTTGGATTTTTCAGCGCGGATAAACTCTTTAAAACGGGTTGTGTGCTTTGACATTCTTGTACGGATAGACGATACAGGAATATCTCAAAATGAGAATCATTGCAAATCAGGTATAGGACTATATCCTAACTCCCTATTAAATACACTGGATTATTAATTATTATACTAACTTTATGAGGGTAATAAAAGATGTTTTTGAGAGCAGTGTTTGAATACACTGCAATTAATTGCACTCCAGCTCATTTTGTTCAATGAGTGTTCAGGGTGTAATTATCGGCGGTGAGCCTGCGCGCGCGCTGCGCTGCGGTTTGGTTGCCGGCTCAGAACTCCTGCATATAGATGGGGATGGTGATTGAATCTTTTATGGAATAATAGGCTCTAATATATATAGCGCTTCTAATAGTCGCTGCAGAGGAATTCACCGATTCGCTGAGTAAAAGTTTTTGGTTTTAATGCTCTTGGGATTTAACTTATGAGGTATTAAGTGCGCATTAACTGGGCAGCCGGCGAGGTAATCGGAGTAAAATCAAGCATGGAAGTTATTTGCAAAGATATAGTAGACAACATTATCGAATACATAGATATGGAGCTTGACAGGGAGACATTGGTTGCTCTTGAAAATCATATGGGCGATTGTCCGGAGTGTCAGGCTTTTGTTGATACCTACAAAAAGATGCTTCAAATTTCGGGGAAATTGAAGGAAAAGACCTTTGTCACACCGGAGATTAGAAGGCGGTTAAAGGAATTCTTGAAAACGAGGCTTTCGGATTGATGTTTCATCTATCTGGCGTTGTCGTAATATTTTGCCAGTGTTGAAGCGGACATTCCAAAATAGTAAAGCGTTCTAAGAACCCACATTTGGAGAAGCGTTGTTAAGATTCCATTCTTCTCAAACCGCCTAACGCTGACTTTAATGGGCGCCTTAATCTCGACCCCGCCTGAAATCCCCTTTATCTTGCGTGCGAATTCAAGGTCCTCCATGATCGGGATTTCCGGGAACCCCCCTATTTTATGAAATATTTCGGTTTTTACGAAAATTCCGTGGTCGCCAAGTGGAGTTTTTGTCATTCTAGCTCTCAGCATCGACGCCATTGTGAGCAATTTGTATTTTAGCTTCTTTGAGTCCAGCTCCAGCTTAAACCAGCCCCAGGGGACGTCGCTTGAGCTGATCGTCCTTTTGAGCAGGCCGATCCCTTCATGGCTCAACTCCGTGTCGGCGTGCAGGAATAAGATGTATTTACCTTTTGCGAGCCTCGCTCCTTCGTTCATCTGCCGAGCTCTGCCCTGTTGAGAGACGATTAGTTTTACATTCCGATAAGAGGCTACAACTTCCCTGGTTTCGTCCTCGCTCTGTCCGTCGACTACGATTATCTCATCCCCGTGGGATATGATTTTATTGAGTGACAGGAGCGTTGTGTGTATTGTCTTACCTTCATTTAGAACAGGAATTACGATCGATAGCATAGCAACTGTGTATTATGTGCGTAGATACTTTTCTTGCAGGCCGCAATTGATACTTTTTTGCGGCTTTTGTATCTTATTATAGCAGATTGTCTTTTGTCCGGTACAGGGGAATAAGAACGGGGGCTAAAAGAGGGTGTTTGGTCATATGCTCGAATAAGTCGGGGATAAAGCAACCTGTTACGGTTTAAGGCTGCAATCGGTTTTCTTGTATAAATTGTGGTATGGGGAAGCTTACAGTACCTCACCATCCTTCGGTGGTTTAGTGATAACAAATGTTTCTATTGAACCAGATTTCGAATAAAGCATGGCTTAAAATCTGCACTTCTCTGATTCTCTTATCCTCCCTGGTTCTGGTTCTTTCTTATTTGGATATCCCCTACGACGATTTACGTCCAACAAAGGTTAAGGAGTATTTACTCGGTTTCGGACTGCTGAAGGGCTCGGTGCTGTATGTGGCCGTTTATACGTTCTCACTGAGGCCTTTTGTGCCCATCCCACCGGTGGTATACACGATTGTCGGGGGTTTTACTTTCGGCCCCTTAATCGGAGCTCCCCTTGCGATAGTTGGGGCGACGTTGAATGCAAGCCTGTCATACATCGTAGCAAAGACCCTGGGGAGAGATTTTGTCGAGGGGTATATCAATAACAGGTTCGGCTCCTTTAACCGAATGCTTAGCAACAATGAGTTCAAAGTCATACTTCTCTTACGCGCATCTCCCATAGGGGCCCCGTTCGACATGGTGAGTTACGCCTCGGGGCTGCTCGGAGTGTCTTTCTGGACGTATTTTGCTGCTACCATGCTGGGAATTATTCCCGTGGTAGGGGTATATTCCTATTTCGGCGCCTCGGTCGGCAAAAGGGGCATCGCACCACTCGTCGGCGTTTTTGTGATGTTGCTCTTGTTTATTTTGCTGCCAATTTATTTTAAACGCAGGAGAAATGTGAGCAGTGAAGCGGTTAAGTAGCTGCTGGGATGTCTGAGGCTCCGTTGTCAATAGAAGTTTCAACACAGCTCCACGGATAAGAGCTAGTGAAGCGGCTTGTATCTTGGTTTACAGCTGTTGAGGGGTAAAGCAAAAAGCCCGGTCAAGAATCATAGTCGTCGAGGTCTTTTTTCAGTTTCGACACATAGTCGGACTTCCCTTCGACCCCGTGTTTCTCAGCCCCCTCATCTGCGCCTGTTCCAGGTTCACCCCTTGTGTGGTAAATTTTTGCGCCTATCAAAACGCCTCCGATGAGCACCAGAGCGGCGGGCAAAAACCAGAGCAGGAGGTTTGCCCCCCTTGCGGGTGGAGCCCCCAGTATTGAATCGCCGTACCTGTCGATGAAGTATTGTTTTATCTGCTCCCTTGACTGTCCGGCCTCAAGCTTGGTTCTTATAACGGAGCGCATATTTGTGGCTAACTCGGAATTGGATTCCGCCACGGACTGTCCCCGGCAAACAGGGCACATGAGCTGACTGGCTATTTTCATCAACTCCGTGTCGATTTTTTCAGTATTGGTGGCCCCGTAAAGTGGGGTAATTGAGAGAAGCAAAGCAATCAACGCGCTTGATGCGGTAAGTAAGAGAAATGTGGTTCGTTTCATAATTAGCCCTGCTCGGATGGTATCAAAACTTCGGTGTTCGTAGTGTTGATGGCCTGTTCCATGAAGTAATCTATGATTTCCCTGGTCAGAGGGCCTGAGAATTTGTAGACAATGTTGCCTGAAGGGTCGATGAAATAGGTCTCCGGCACGCCGCTAACGCCGTAATTCACGGCCGTCTCCCCCTTGGGGTCTGCTCCGTTGGGGAAAGTTCCGCCGTATTGTTTAAGGTATTTTTCCGCCTCGGTCTTGTCGTCCCATATATTTACTCCAAGGAACGCAGCATTCTTCTGTCGATATTGGTTCCATGAGCTCTCCAGTATCGGGGCCTCGATCCTGCAAGGGGCGCACCACGAAGCCCAGAAGTTTATCAGAACGGCCTTTCCTCTATAATCCGAGAGTTTGATTTTGCCGCCGCTGAAAAGCGCGAGCTCAAAGGGCTGTGCGGGTTTGCCGATTAGCGGGGAAGGCTTAAACACCATAGTATTGCCGCCGAAAAGGGCAAAACCCAGCAGTATTAAAATCAGTACTATGACTGCCAGGACGCCTATTCTTGGGGCAAGGTTCATGATGTTCATATTCAAACCCCGTATCCCGCGTTATGACCTCTTGGGGTATAACGTGGCTTTTGAGTCGCAAGAATATATTGTAACCGTTTTTTTAAATTTTGAT